>DHAA01000055.1 GCA_002397275.1 Thermacetogenium sp. UBA4966
CGGCGGCGAGGTAAAAGAGGTGGTTCCTGCGGGCTGCCCCGCGGGAACGCAGATCGTGGTGCGGGATCTGTTTTACAACAACCGGCCGCGGCGCAAATTCTTGAAAAGCCCGCGTACGGAATCCGCGGCTATTGCAGACTTGATCACCCGTTATGCCTTAGGTTACCCTGAGATAGCGTTTCGCTATTATTCCGGTAAAAGGCTTAACCTTTCTACGCCTGGTCATGGCGATTTACTGGAGAGCGCCACTCTTCTCTTTGGTAAAGAATCTGAGGGACGCTTTCTCAAGATATCCCACAGCGAAGAGGGCATAGCATTGAGCGGCCTAATTTCAGAGCCGGAATTCACCAGGGCCAACCGCTATTATCAGTCCTTTTTTGTGAACAAGCGCTTAATCCGCAATTACCTGCTCAGCCGTTCGCTGGAGAATGCCTATCAGGGGTTGGTTACCAGCGGCCATTATCCCTGCGCGGTGCTCTTTTTAACGATCGCTCCTCAGGCGACAGATGTCAATGTGCACCCCACCAAAAGCGATATCCGTTTTTCCGATCCGCAGCTGGTTGCGCGGGTGCTCTACCATGGAGTTAGAAACGCCCTGTCCGGTTTTTTGCAGCAGTACCGGAAGCCCGATTTTTTAGCGAATACTCAGGCCCAGGCATCCTGGAGCAAGGAACCAATACACTTTCAGGAGAGCGCCGGTCAATTCACCGCGGCTCAGCCTTCTACAGAAGCAGTCGGCGAGGAAAAGCGCTTTTATGAAATGCCGGAGACATTTGATAGAACGCAGACGCAGCCTGAAAGCAGGCAGACCTTCTTTCGCCAGATGCGCCTCCTCGGGCAGGTGCAAAGGACTTATCTCATCGCCGAATACGGGGAGGCGGTGTATATCATCGATCAACACGCCGCGCATGAGCGCGTCAGGTATGAGGAAATAGTGGAAAATATAAAACGGAACAAGAGCCTTGCTCAAAAAACTTGTTCTCAAATGATTGAGCTAACCCCTGAAGAGGATATTATTTATGTGGAAAACAGAGATTTATTAAAAAAGATCGGTTATGTACTTGAAGAAAATGAAAACAGAAAATATTTAGTGATAAGTGTGCCCTGGGGGCAGCATACTAATCCTGAACCTGTTTTTAAGGAATTGCTCGACCTGCTGCGTCAGGCCGAGATAGAAGGGAAACCCTTGGAAATTGACAAAAAAACCGCGGCGATGCTGGCTTGTAAAAGCGCAATAAAAGCAGGGGACTCTCTATCGGGCGAGGAAATGACTCATCTCCTGGAGCAGCTTGACGCCATCGCGCACCCGGACCGCTGCCCTCACGGAAGGCCCACTTATATAAAAATAACGAAAAGCGATCTGGCAAGGTGGTTTCACCGCTAGATTATGGATGTGAGAAAATGTCTTTTCCTTTAGTGGTCGTAGCGGGACCGACCGCGGCAGGCAAATCTAAGCTGGCCGTAGAACTGGCTCTAAAGCTGAACGGAGAGATCATCTCCGCGGATTCGGTACAGCTATATAGGTACTTTAATATCGGCGCCGGCAAATTGACTAAACAAGAACAAAAAGGGGTTCCCCATCATCTTTTGGATATCCTGGCGCCTGATACGAAGTTCAGCGTCGCCCAGTTTCAAGCTTTGGCACGCCGCAAAATCGAAGAAATTGTGGGAAGGGGAAAGCTGCCCTTTTTAGTCGGAGGCACCGGGCTTTATATTAAGGCGGTGATCGATCCCTTCGAGTTTCCGGAAACAGATGGGTATGAGGTGATCAGAAAAGAGCTGCGGGAGTTATGGTCTGCGGGCAAAAAAGAGCAGCTATACCGGAAACTGCAAGAGGTAGACCCTGTTTCCGCCGAGAAGATTCATCCCCATGACTTCCGGCGCATATCCAGAGCCTTAGAGGTTTATCTGCTGACCGGAAGGCCGATCTCCAGTTATACGGATCAGAGCAAGAAAAGTCTTTACCGGCTGGAGATGATCGGTTTGACACGCCGCAGAGAGGAGCTCTACCGGCGGATCGAGAATAGAGTGGATAAAATGTTTGCAGACGGCCTTCTCGAAGAGGTTCAGTCTATACTGGACAGGGGATATCAACCCGAATTAAAACCATTTCAAACACTTGGATATAAACAAGTGATAGAATATTTAGCAGGGGACTGCAAGCTTGCCGAAGCTATGGGGGAAGCTAAAAAAGAGACCAGGCGCTACGCAAAAAGACAGCTGACCTGGTTCCGCAGAGACGGCCGTATTCATTGGTATTTGTTGCGAGAGGGGGATGATCACCGCCAGGTTGAGGAGAGAATTATCGGTCATCTTTGCAGGAGTATGCATCTTTGTGTAGAATAGTATATGGTAAAGATTAGAAATCGGAGGCAAAAATATGTCCAAACAGCAGATTAATTTACAAGACTATTTTTTAAACCAGGTGCGTAAAGAGGGTATCGCGATGACCGTCTACCTGGTCAATGGATTTCAGTTGAAGGGGATTTTACGCGGTTTCGATAATTTTACAATTGTCCTGGAAAGCGACGGAAAACAGCAGATGGTCTATAAACACGCTATTTCAACGATTATGCCCGCCAGACAGATCAGTCTCTCTTTTGATCCAAGTCCGGAAAAACTCTAAACATATAGCTTTTACCAGGTGAAAAAAAGGGGGGGGAATATTGAAGAGAGCGATAGGCAATTTGCTTGTCACTATGCTGTCGGTCTTGCTTTTGTCGGGGTGCGCGGGGAACGCTTCGCCAGAGGATACCCTCAAAGTGGGATTACTGCCCAACGAAGAGGTTCTCCCGCTTTATGTGGCCGAACAAGAAGATTTGTTTGAGAAACAAGGGGTTAAAATAAAAATAGTTAACTTTCAAAGCGCCGCGGAGAGAGACGCAGCGCTGCAAGCCGGAGCGGTTGACGGGGTGGAGGGGGATTTGCTGGCAGTCGCCTTGATCCGCCAGGGCGGGACTCCGGTAAAAGCCGTTTCACTAGCCATGGGCGCAACCCCCGCTGAAGGACGTTTTGCCATGCTGGCCGCTCCCGGAACAGATATAGAGGCGGAGGGCTTGAAGGGGAAAAAACTGGCTATCTCCAAAAACACGATCATCGAGTATGTGGCGGACCAGATGCTCCTGGCCAAAGGGATCGAACCCGGGGAGGTGCAAAAAGTTTATATCGCTAAAATGCCGCTGCGGGTGGAGAACCTGTTGCAGGGTCAGGTAGAGGCCGCGGTCTTGCCGGATCCGCTGGCCTCCTATGCTGAATTAAAAGGCGCCAAGGTGCTGGTTGACGATACCAAACTATCGGAAAACATTTCTCAATCGGTCTTTTTTTTCAGCGACGATGCCATTAAAAATAAAAAGGCGAGTATCGAAAAGTTTTTGCATGCCTATGATCAAGGGGCCAAAGCTGTAACGGATAAACCGGAAAACTACCGCGATCTCTTTAAAGAAAAGATACAGATTCCGGTGGAGCTTCAAGAAACTTACCCGGTTCCCTCTTTTTCATCGCTGCAGTTGCCTTCAAAAGAGGATACCCAGCGGGTAATCGACTGGCTGAAGAGCAACAAACTGCTTACAGAGCCGTATACCTATGAGGATTTGGTGACCGATAAATGCTTGCTTTAAACGGCGTATCCTTGATTTATTCCAATGGAGAGATAGCGGTGCAGGCCCTGTCCGCTATCGACCTCCGCATAGAAAGCGGGAAAAGCTACGCTATTATAGGGCCTTCGGGATGCGGCAAGACATCGCTCATTTTTTTGATGGCGGGTTTGCTCATTCCCAATGAGGGTAAAGTTTTTCTGCAGGGAAAACCGCTGCTTAAACCGAGCAGGGGAACGGCGCTGATCCTCCAGGAGTATGGTCTTCTCCCCTGGAAAACAGTCTGGGAGAACGCCGCTCTTGGACTGAAGCTGCGCCAGGCCCCTGAAAAGAAAATCGAACAGATCCTGGAACAGGTTTTTTCAGAACTGGAACTGAGCGAGTGCATTGACCGCTATCCCAACCAGTTAAGCGGGGGACAAAA
>DHAA01000082.1 GCA_002397275.1 Thermacetogenium sp. UBA4966
GACAGAGGGAAAAAACAAGAAGGCATAGCCCTTATCGAAAGATATAAGAATAAGTATTCACGGTATTCCGCTTTCAGGAGGGAGATCGCCGGCGCAGTTCAGGCCTCCGGATTGTTGACGAAGGGTATTGTACCTCCCCATTGTTAAGGACAAGGGATCCATAGACCGTGCTTAAGGACCCGATTTGCCACCAACAATAACCCAGCCAATTCCGGTTAGGTTAAACCGTAAGGGTTCAATGTAAAAATATATGAAGCTGTCTAATCCATTGCGGCATATCTTATTCCTGGGCTTGAGTTATATTTCTGAGAGTATGGGATTGTGATTTGCTTTTTTGTAAAATATGGTATAATAGCAGCAAAGATACAATGAGAAAACAGAAGGAGGCAACGCCATGACCGTCCAAATTATCAACTTTGACAATATTTTTTCAGAGGAACAGCTTGATTATATTACGCAAAAGGTTGCCGAAGAGGCGCGGACGGTTTTCGATAATACGCTCCGTGAGGTGATTCTGTACGGTTCTTACGCGCGCGGAGATCACAAGCAATGGTCTGATGTGGACATTATGATTTTGGCGGACGTGGACGAACTCACGGCTAAAAAACTTGACGGGGAGCTTACGAAAAGGCTATCCAATTTAGATTATCGTATGAATATGCTGCTGTCCACAATTGTAGTGCCCTTTTCACGTTTTGAATATTTTAATGAATACTATCCGTTTTATATGAACGTGCGAAAGGATGGAGTACGCATATGCTGAACGAGCAGCAGGTGATTTTGTCGAAACTTCGCCTGCAAAGTGCTAACGAGGATTATATAATCGCCAAAAGCCTTTTAAATAACGGGTATTATAAGGCAGTCGGCTATGCCATGCTATTTTTTAAATAATTCAATAGATTTGAGGTGTGTGGATGTCGGTCAGCCAATAAGGTAATTATTTGTGTCGCAGAAGCGGGTTTACCTGCTTGTTTTAGCGTACCCAAACGCCTTAGGGGATGACCGGAGAAGTGATTAGCTCAACACCTTCTTTGGCTTGTTTTGCAGCGCAGCGGGTAACTGCGCTTTTTTATTTGGATAAAGGCCATTTGAAAATGCGGTTATGTCTTGCGAAAGGATGAGAGCGTTGAAAGAAGATTTGAGAATATACGGTTTGAATGAAAGCTTTGCACAGAAAGCTGCTCTGTACAGCAATCTGTTTGTTGCACGGGTTACCGAGCAACACCGTGAACTATACAAAGTGATGAGTGCGCAGGGGGAAGTGATTGCGGCCGTTTCGGGGAAATTTGATTATCATGCTGCCGGGCAAACCAGCTATCCGGCTGTTGGGGATTGGGTGATGCTCGACCGTTCGGACGGACATTCAGGCCACGCGGTCATACATTATGTTTTGAGCAGGAAAAGCGTCTTAACACGGCAGGCGGCCGGAACGGCCAATACTCAGCAGGTTATAGCGGCCAACATTGACACCATATTTATCTGCATGTCACTCAATGCCGACTTCAATCTAAGGAGAATTGAGCGGTATCTGGCAATTGCGTGGGACAGCATGGCAAACCCGGTTATCGTTCTGACAAAATCTGATCTGTGCGACGATTTGCAGCAGAAGCTAAGTGAAATTGCCGCGGCAAGTGCGGGCGTAGACGTTGTCGCTTGCTCTTCTGAAAATGAAGATGGATGCGAAGCCATCCACGCTTATATCGATCCAGGAAAAACCATTGCGTTTGTCGGCTCGTCAGGGGTCGGCAAGTCCACGCTCATCAATCGCCTCATGGGGCGGGAAGTGCTTGCAACGAAAGAAATTCGTGAAGACGACGACAGGGGCAGGCATGCCACAACCCACCGCCAACTGTTGCTTTTGCCGAATGGCGGCATTGTCATTGATACGCCCGGTATGCGGGAGCTGCAGATTTATGCCGGGAATCTGTCGAGAACTTTTGAGGATATCGAAGACCTCGCCGCCTGCTGCAAATACAATGATTGCTCTCATGGAGCAGAGCCGGGTTGCGCGGTTAGAAAGGCAATCGAAAGCGGTGCGCTGTCATCCAAGCGGTTTGAAAGCTATCAAAAGCTGCTTCGGGAAATGTCATACGACGGACTTAATTCCCGCCAACTGGAAAATAAAAAAATCAACAGGATGTTGCATATATCTCTTTTCTAACCCGGCGATTCGGCTGTATTTCAAGTAATACAGCACCCCTGCCGGCAATAGAACTCCGGCGAAGATAATTATACATGTTTTCATAATACCCTCCATTATTGATGAAGAAACTCCGGCTAGACAGCGCCAAGCGCCAATTCGCTCACTTTCTTCACCTCGCTGATTGTTTGCGAAAAGCGTACCCAGCCTAAGGGTTCATAATGCGCAAGGTTATTCCTCGCCAGGCGCAGATTATCGACAGGATGGCGCATCTCTTTCAGTACTTTGCTTTTCCTTTCTTTTAACCTGATAAAATCTACGATCACGTTGTATTCCGCAACGCCACAGGGGGCTTCGCCGAAAAGACAATTACTTCTGTTGGTTTTACAAAAAGAGATCCATTCCTGCTTATAGTTCCTGTTCAAATAATCGCATATTTCTTGCCGCACTCTATCCAGAACAGGAAGAAGGACTCTGGCTTGTCCTCTCCAAATTCGGTGTTCAAGGGCTGCGATATCTCCCCGCAAAGCAAGGCCGGCAGAATGAATAAACACTCCGTCGCCATCATTCCAGTTGGCCATCCCTGCACACCACAGCGGGTCAAGATCTGAAGGCGGCATCCGGAGACGGCTCCGAGTATATTTATTATTATTCACTTTGTCCAGATAAGCGCCTACCCGCTCCTTATCCCATCTTTTCTCCTCACAAAAGGCAATCAACTGTTCTGTCATCGCCTCCCATGTAGTGGAAAAATCAGATAAACAACAGCGATCCAGCAACCAGAAAAACAATTCGGGATCCGTTCCGGCAAGCTCAACAAAAACAGATTCCGCCCACAGACTTTCCTCAAGGGTAAGCCCTCGCTCCCAGGCAACGCTTCTCGCCACCAAAAGCAGTTCTGCGGTGGAAATCCAACCCCAAAAATAATAGCTTTTCAAATACACATCATCTTTAGAATCTCTGCTAAGTTCAGATTGATCGGTAACCAACATCAGCGCTTTGGGGCATTGTTTTGTCCTGGCTTGATATGCGCGGGCATACGTCGACCAGCGCCTTAATAACCTTGCCCAATACTTCACCATTTCAGATGATAGTTCAGGAAGGGTGATAATTGTAACATCCGCGGCCGCTTTGTCATTAAAAACCTGTTCTATATCGACCTGCTTTTCCGGAGAAAAATTCATACTACAACATTGGGCTAAACAGGTTTCGGGTAATAACTCGGGTGCATCATAATTGAAAGTTTTGCATTCTAAACCAACTTTCGCGCATTCTTCAGCAACCGCTGAATATATAACGACAGGATTGATCGGAACAGGCAAAGTACAGACGATGCTTATGCCTTCGCAGAGATCGACCACAATTTCATTTAACCTTCTCTTGGGTTCCGGCAAATATAAAAATTCTTCCAGCTGTTCAGAGGTTATCATCTTGCCGCTATCACCCCTGAAGCGACCGGCTCTGCAACAAGTCCACGTTCACTTTCAACCAGCAAATTAAGCCTGTGCAGCGTTTGTAAAGAGACACGCAACTTTTCTGCAGAAAGTCCAAGAAGTTCAGCATTGTCGTATGTCCTGACGGCCTCTTCAATCTCATCGCGGGCAATAGAGCCCAACTCCCTGAACATCTTGACTATTTCCCGGCCGTACTTCACCTCATCGACTCCCAGTGCCGCTATAAATCCATCGACAATCCCATTGGTATTCTCAGACAGCTTCTCTTTGAGTTGCTCAGCCTTCTTGCGCGGATCATATCTGTCTGCGGGATCCTTTGCCAGCTTCCATAACTCACTTAACAGAAAAGGCCAACCGCCCGTCACCTCATATATCTTTTCATAAACCGACGCCTCGTTTAAACTCTCCAGATCGGTCAAATACTTTCTAATCATCACCTGGTTCCAACGCGTTAAATAAACCACGGCATCCATCTGGCTCTCTATTTCCGTCCAGCCCTCAGGGTAATCTGCGAACCATCTTCGAGTATTAACGGCATCAAAAATGATTATCCAACGAACAATATTGCTGCGCCGGCCGTATTTGGATAAAAACCTTGAAGCTTTACAGATAGCGTCCGCAAGCGAAGCATCCCAAATTGGGATATTGGCGGCATATGTATAGAAAAGATCGCATCTCGTCTCTTTTCGAGAAATCGAGCTATCAAACAGGCGTAACAGTTGATCCATAGTAACAATATCAGGAGGCAGCTGCCGGCATCTCTCACCGAAATTCGAATCCATCTCGAACCTCAGCGTATCTGGCATAGCGTTAATACCGACAGCATCACTGCCGAAAACGATTCCCACACCAGAGCAGGCCTTGGTCAATTTATTCGCTTGTTTTATAGTAAGCGGGCTTCTCTCCTGACCATTGAGTTTCAAACGGCAGCTGAGTACATCTTCATCTGTATCCGGCGCAGGCTGCTCAGACATATTGAGCAGGCGTTCAGAGATCTCATGCTCAGAGCCCAGAGCCCTGACCACATTCCCGTTTTTTAAGCGATACTTCCCATTGATCCGCTTGACAAGCACTCCTAAACCGATCAGTTCATCTAGCAGTGATTTTGCCTCATCCAGCGAAACGGCTGAAAAGCCGCGAGGCCACCAACAGGCAGCGCAAGCAAGAGCTTCTGATACAGTAAACTCCCTTCTATATCCATCTCTATCATCTAACTGTTCGGCTATCATGGAATAAACTATCACCTGATACCTTGTGTCCAAATCCAGTGTCCAATTAAACCGCTCCCGCATAAAGCTTCGGACATCTTCCCGACGGTAAACACCCTCAACATCAGCAATCTCAACCTGATAAGGAGGCTCCTGGCGCCGCTTCCGCACCAGCTTAATAAGCTCGCCGCAAAAATACTGGATCAGCGCCGGATGATAATTTGTATAACAAAGGATCCTCAGCACCGCGTCCTTTGATTTCTGTCCATTAAAAGAAAAACCAATGGCCTCCATAGGCTCTGTAATAAGCAAACGGGCCTCCGCCGGCTCCAGCGGGCCAATCTCCAGAGGACGCGACATCAGCTGAGCAAAGGGGTGGTTCTTTCCGGAACAATAGCGCTGAACACTGTGCAACCCGCAGAAAACCACTTTGAAACGGCGTTCTGTCTGATCCATAATCCAGCGCAATTCATATACCTGTTCAAAATTATGCCTGGCATCTGCAGCAAGAAAATTATCCGACTCGTCCAATAAGATAATTACCCGCATCTTTTTGTTATTAGTCAGTTTTTCAATGATTTTCCGGGAAATCTGCGCGCGTTCATGACCTGTCCCTTTATATAAAATTTCTCTTTTGATTAACATTTCTCGAAGCCGCTCCCAGAGATCCTCAGGACGATAGTGCCCCTGAGGGTCTCCCAAAGGCTTAATATCATCATAAAACACATAGACCCCCCTCTCGGGGTTATCATATTCACGTTGGACCATATGCAGAATTACCGTCTTGCCGAACTGCCGCCCGCCATAGACAATACAGCTCCCCCCGGGTTCCGCCAGTTCCTTCACCATAAGGTTCCTGCCTTTGAATATCTCGGGAGGAATCACTCCGAAAGAATGGTAGGGGACTGAATACCCCCACGCCACTCCGCAGGAAATAAGCGCAGGCAGGCGGCTTTCCCTCTGCGATGCCAGATAGTACAAAAGTAGTTCATCCACCATAAGGGAGGTAATTCCCTCCCTCCTGCAGTAATCGCTCCATTCTCCCCGCTGGGTGGAAGTCATTCTGCCGGTAAAAATAACAAGGGGACAATTGGTAAAAACGCCGTATGTATGCAGAATGTTGCCAATCGTATCCGCATGCGGGCGGGAATACACTAAAACAATATCGTAAATCCCATTGCGCTGCGAACCGAAGTCAGCCAGAGGGGAAAGCTTTCCTGGAGACATTGTGACTGCATAATAGGAGGATTTACCGTCGCCATCCTTGTATTCAACCTGTGGCCTTTGGAAACCCGCATATTCCAATAATTTAGTCAGCTGATCCCCCAGCAAGCCGGCATTTTCCCGGACATTCTTGTGCCTTTTAATATTTAACCAGGCCTCCAGGCCACTTTTAATCTCTTTATAGCGAGCGCCCGGTACCCTATTCATATCAAGACCGCCCACAGGTTTTCCTTTAGACAACATCTCTATTGGCCCCCGGGGGCGATGTTTTTCTTCCGCTTCTAGATAGCGGTTGAGGCTGCTGATCACACCGGCAAATTCCTCCACATATTTCACTTGATCGGTTTCTTCATCCGCTTCAATTTCCAGTCCCGTATCAATGGCGCGCTCGGCATAGTGTAGAAACTCATCGGCTAGAGCGAGATCCCCGTTCCCAAGAGCTGCCTCACTTCGTGCGAGATGTTTTTTAGCAGAGACCAGGTTGTTTTGCTCACCTGAAACCACAACTCTATCATCTAAACCGCAGGGATTCCGCACCTAATCG
>DHAA01000058.1:0-27489 GCA_002397275.1 Thermacetogenium sp. UBA4966
ACTAGGAAGACGCCGTCGAAAATCCCCGCTCCTCCGATGCTCACCATCTGTCCCCCCAGGCTCTCAAATGTTCTCCAATTTAGCAGGTCGGCCCCGATCAGGGTACCCATCGTACCGGCAACATAAGCCACGGGAGCGGCGGCGTATCCTTGAGGGGTCAGCAGCAGGGCGGCGGCTGCCGCTACCAGGGGAGGAATAAAAGCAGGCATGACAATACCCACGCCCTGTTTAGGCCGCGCTATCATTTTGGCCGCGACAGTCACCGCGAGCAGAGCGAACAGGGTAGGCCACAGGTACGCCCGCCCGCTGAAAAGCAAATATGTGGATAATAGCGCGGGCAGCCCGGCGCCCCCTAGATTTATACAGATGATCTGTTCCTGTACAAGAGGAGGATAGTAAAAGAAAAACATAGAAAGCGGGTGTCTCTGACGACTCTCCATCTGCACCTGGCGCCGTGAAAGAGGGATATTGATCAGACTGCCGATGATCGACGCCGTCAGAAACAGCAAGGCCCCCTCCTGCGACATACCCAGCCGGGAAAAAGAAAAGGCGGCGACATTGAAGAAAAGAAGCATGAGCAGCAAGGGCGCCAACAGCAGCACAAATAGATATGGAATCAAGTAAACTCCCTCCTTAAACATTTGTCATTCTGCTTAGAGCACAATGATTTATTCACGCCTTTTGCGGCTTATCCTGCCGCCCGGCGTTCATGATTCCGGCAGCCAGTGTAACCACATAGACCTCTTTTACCCCGCAAGCCGTCAACACTCTGCTGCACTCCTGAACGGTGGCGCCGGTAGTGTAGACATCATCCAGGAGTAAAACAGCAGCCCCCTTGCAGGCCGTCAATCCTCTTCCTCCCTCAAAAGCGCCTCTCAGGTTAGCCAGACGCTGCTCTCTGCTGAGCGATGTTTGGCTCGGGGTTTCCCTGCTGCGGAGCAAGGCCTCTTCACAAACAGGTATTTTGAGAATCCGGCTTACCCTCTCCGACAACAGCGCCGCCTGGTTAAAGCCGCGTTCCCTGAGCCGCTTTTCATGCAGCGGGACCGGTATAACAGCGCCCAGAGAGCCTACGGGGAAAAGAAAGGCGGCTAAGGAGGCCATTAACTCCCCGAAGGGAACGGCGAGCTCCCTCCTGCCGCAGAACTTAAAGCTATGCAAAGCTTCTCTGACCGGCCCCTCAAAGGGAACGACGCTGCGGGCAAAGAGATAGAGAGGAGCGCTGTTCCTGCAATCCAGGCATAAATTTTCTGCTTCTTTTTCTTTCGCCTTATAAAAGCGGCCGCATTTTTCACAGGTGACCAATCCGTCAGCCTGCTCAGCCCATATCTCCAAACACGCCCGGCAAAGACGCCGCGGGGATCCCCTGCGCCCGCATAGCGGACACCCCGACCCATCAGGAAAGAAAAGGCCCTTTACAGCGGCTCCTATAGCAGACAGCAAAGCAGATCACCCTCTACCGGAAAAGCTCCCAGGCAAGACATACCATTCTCCTATATTCTTCATTCTACACCATAAGCCGGTAAAATCCAACTTTATGCGCCGGGGGCAGTCTCAATAACTGTTCAGTTCTTTCTCCCACCCCTCCCGCAGATAACCTTTGCGCGCGGCTTCCCTGTTCAGACCGGCGATCTGCGCTCTGGCCTCTCGCATCGACCTGCTTATTCCCCTCGAAATAAACCACACCTCGCCTGTGGGGTATGCGGGGCTGCGTCCACAGCGGCCGGCGATCTGCACCAGAGTAGGCGCGTCAAAAACCCCTTCTTGTCCCGCCTCCAGAACGAGCACTTGCACTCGGGGAGCGGTAACCCCTCTCTCCATAATTGTCGTGGTCACCAGCACAGGGAACTCGCCGGCGAAGAATCTTTCTCTTTTCCGGATGCGCTCCCTGTCGCCGGCATGGATCCATTCGATTCCCTCGCTGTGCAAACCATCCAAAGGGGGCTTCCCGGCAGCCCTGCGCAGTCTCTCTCCCACCTGAGATGTGAGAGAGACTGAAGGAACAAAGATAAATAACCTGGCGCCGGGCTTCTTCAAAAGCTCGGCTGTGATCTCAAGAACCCTCTCAGCGATGATGATTCCTTTTCCTGAAGTTTTAAATGGATTTACTTTGAGGAATTTGGGTAGAGGCAGGGGGAAACCATGAGGACGGACAGGTATGGTAATCACCCATTCCCTGCGCGTCCCTGTAAACATCCAGGAAGCAGGGGTAGCCGTCAGATAGACAAGCTTCCCCATAGAACTGCGCGCCCTTTGCACAGCGAAGTGAAGCATCCTGCTTCCCGGGTAGGGATAGGCATCCCCCTCATCAAGTATCACCAGGTCAAACTTGCGATAAAAGCGCAGCGCCTGGTGTGTTGTCGCCACAACCAGGGGGACCTCTCTCATCTGTCGGCTCCCGCTCCCTCCATAGAGAGCGCAGACATTATCCTCTCCAAAGGCCTTGCCCATGCGGGGAGCGATCTCCAGGACAACGTCTCTCCTCGGTGTGGTAAACAACACCTGCCCTCCGCTACGCAGTGTTTCAGCGATCAAGGGGAAGGAAACCTCTGTCTTTCCGGCGCCGCATGCCGCCCAGACAAGACATTTTTCGCCTTGTTTTTCCTCTCTGCCGAATTTCAGCAGAATAGCCGCGGCTTTCTCCTGAGAAGGGGTCAAGCGAATCTCCCCCAGCAGGGATTCGTATCTCGCCCCCAGGGAACATCCGCTGCCGGACGCCCCCATGCGGCGATCCGATAGGCGGCAGCCGGCCTGATCCGGCTGCCGCGGCTCTCCCTTGCCGCTCCTGCTGTTTTCAGCAACAGCGGCCTCCCCTCCGCAGGCGCGGTACAGCCCGTCCTCAGCGGCAATCCACAGCAAAGGAGAGCAGCTGATCTCCTGACGACGCCCCATGCTATCCCCCTCCAGCAATCTCCGTAACCAGCCGTGAGCGATACCCGCTGCAGCCGGCAAAGGGCCGGCCGCCGTGTATAGCTGGTCGCAAAAGGAGAGGTTTCCCAACAGCCCGCACTCCGGGCAGCTGCAGCAACTTGCGCCGCCGCACCGTGCACAGAAATGAGGCTCGGCTATCCCCTCCCATCCGCAGCGCTGACAGTGAACAAGACTTCCCTGCACAGGATAAAGAGCGGGCAGCAGCACAACCCTCTCCTCCAGGCAGAGAATCTGCAGGGCACGGGTAACGAGGTCCTCACCGCAAGCGGATCCGCAGAAACGAAGGACCTCCTGCACCGACAGAAGCCGCCCTTTTAACAGCATTTCTATCTCTTGCATCTCCCCGCTCTCCGGAAATAGAAAATCGTCAGAAACCGACTGATCGCCCGCGGAAGCATAAACATCGCTCAACCCCAGCCGGCACAACAAGAGGCGGCAGCGATCACGGATGTTTCCCACAGAAAGCAAATCCCCGGATATACCCTTTCTGCGATTTAGCTTTTTATGAAATTCATGAAATACGCGGGAGGCGGCCCCCAGAGGCAAAGGGAGAGCAACCGGATCAAAAGACAGATACCCCCTTCCCAAAAGGAAGGCGCGATCAAATGAGGGGACGGATGAGAGATAAAGAAGGCTCTTACCGGCGCCTTTCGCCAAATATATTTGGAATAACAATTTGGGCATGCAGTCTCACCCTTAAAATAATTCAAAAAGCTCGCCTAAATCCTTTATTACGTCTCCAAGACAACACAAACGCGGCTTTGCACCCCCTATTGAATTGTAGTTCCAGACATCACACCAGGGGTAAAGGCAACCCCAAAATTAGGGATCCTCTCTCCCCGCGAGAGACACCTGGCCAGGGAGGCAACCGTTTTCAGCGAAACCCGTTCGGTGAGAAGAAAATAGTGGATCATCTTACCCCGGCATACGGCGAAACCTCGGTCCAGAGCATCAGAATTACCAGAATCCCGGCCAATCAGCATCGTAAAACTATGCCTGCGGCTCAAGCGGCCCAGGATCTCCGGGGTCTCATCTGTTGACGCGGCGTCATAAATAACCAGTTCAAAAGAACGCTGCGAGGTTTGATAGAAAGAAAGAAGTTCTTTGATAACCCCCTCGATGATCGGCGCCTGATTATGAACGATAAGCAGCAGGCTTAGATCCGGTACAAAGAGGCAGAGCTTTTGGAACAGACAGGATCTGCGAAAAGCCATGGATAGTACGAGGCCGGAGAGAACAATTACAGAGAGGACCAAAAAAAGCATTCGAGCCATGTTTACCCCCTCCCCTTCACTATATGCGGTGAACAGGGAAGGGGTTAAAGGGTTTTAAAGCTCTACCATATGGTTTTTAATGGCATAGATTGCCGCCTGGGTGCGATCGGTTACTTTTATCTTGCGAAAAATGCTGGTGATGTGGTTTTTTACCGTCTTTTCACTGATAAACAGCTTGCGGGCTATGCCTCGGTTCGATTCGCCGTTTGCGATCAAGGATAAGACCTCTTTTTCCCTTTCTGTCAGCGCCCCGATCCCGTCTTCATCCGCAGGCGCCGTGCGCCGGCATTCACCAAGCAGTCTCCCGGTAACCACCGGATGAAAAGCGGGCCTTCCTTCCAAAACGCCATAAATCGCTTTCAACAGTTCCGGCGGTTCCACATCTTTTAAAAGGTAGCCGCTGGCGCCGGCCTTAATAACTTCCAGCATCTCCTCGTCTTCAGCGAGAGTGAGAACAACAATTTTGATCTCCGGCATTTCCCTGCGGATTACTCGACTGGCTTCTACTCCGCTGATGCCCGGCATTCTGAGATCCATAAGGATAACATGCGGACGCAAGCTGCGGGCTAAATTTATAGCGCCCTGCCCATCACCCACCTCTCCGACTACTTCTATGTGAGAATCCAACTCAAGCGCTCGCCGAAAACCATCCCTGTTCAGGGGATCGTCATCAGCTATGATCACTCTGATTTTCTCCATAAATTCCGGCCTCCTCGTCAACAGGTATTACTGCATTTATTTCTTTACCTTCGCCTGCGGTTGAGTTTAGCTGCGCCTCGTCTTTCAGCACCTGAGCGCCTTCTCGCATATTGGTCAAACATCCGCTATCTTCTGCTCTTCATAGCGGCTTAACAGAAACCGCTCTTCACCTGGCTATGTTTAACCGTTTCGACATATTAAGGCAACTTTCCTGCCGCTTTGAGAAAATTTTACTGAATAATTAAACTTTAGAGAGACTCAAAGGCCTAGGACCCGGCGGGCGCTGTTCTGCAGTCTGTCCAGTTCTTCTCTGCTGCCGGCTTCAGCATAAATTCTAAAAAGCTGTTCTGTTCCCGAGGGACGCGCTAGGACCCAGCTCCCATCTTCCAGGATAATCTTTACCCCGTCGACAGTCCGGCGCTCCGCTACAACCTTACCGCCGATCTTCAGCGGCGCCCATTTCTGCAGCAGGGCTATCAGTTTTTCTTTTTGCCGCGCCTCGCACTCCAGATCAAGGCGGGCGCTGAGCAAACAGCCGAACTTTTCAGCCAGTTCTTTTTTGAGCCGGCGTAGCGATTTGCCTCTGGCCGCCATCATCTCGACGATAAGCGCGACGGCCAAAATGCCGTCCTTTTCCGGAATATGCCCCTCAACGCTCATCCCCCCGCTCTCCTCGCCCCCCAAAACACTGCTGTGGTCAATCAAAGATCGGGCGATATGCCTGAAACCGACCGCGGTTTCTATAACAGGTAGCCCGTATTCGTCTGCGATTCGATCCAGCAGGTGTGTTGTGGCCACAGAACGGGTTATTGTTCCCCGCCAGTTGCGGTCCTCCATGAGATAATACAGTATCAAAGGCAGCATTTCGTTGGCTGCAATGTACTCGCCGTCGCTGTCGATCACTCCGAAGCGTCCCCCATCGCCGCTCAGGGCCAGCCCGACATCCGCGCCCTTTTCCAGAACAGCTTCTCGCAAAGAAATAAGCCCCGCTGCAGCAGGCTCCGGACCCCGGCCGCCGAATAAAACATCCCTGTGGCCGTGAATAACATCCACTTCGACCTTTGTTTCTTTTACGATTTCCTCCAGATAGCCTCTCCCCGCTCCCCACATCGGGTCTACAACCACCTTCAGACTGTTGCGATAAAAGGCGCGAAAATTAAGCAGCCTCTGGAGATGGTTAAGATAGAGGGGTTTGACATCAATGCCGCTGATCAAGCCCCGCTCACGCCCAACCGCGGGAGGTAGAAAAACGATCTCCGCCATCTGCAGTTTCGCTGTTATCCTTTCGATGGATTCCGTTATCTCCAGGGAAGCGGGACCGGCGTATTCGGAAATAAACTTGATCCCGCTGTATTGCGGAGAATTGTGGCCGGCTGTAATCATGACGGCGCCTGCCGCGCCCAGAGCCTTTACTCCGAAGGCTGTAACCGGAACAGGGGTAGCCTGCGCTGTCAGCCAGGAATTGATGCCGTTCCCGGCCATCACCCCGGCGGCAGCGTCTGCGAATTGCTCAGAAAGAAAGCGGCTGTCATAACCAATCACAACCCCCTGAGCGGACATCCCGGATTCCTTCAAATAGTCGGCGATGGCCTGCGCCGCCAAGCGCACGCCGGCAAAAGTGAAATCATCGGCGATAAAACCACGCCAGCCGTCGGTCCCAAACTTGATCCTGTTCACTCTTTTTTCCCTCACTCTCCATAATAAGGCCATTCTTTCGGTTTCAGTTTAATTATAGTACATTTTCCAGAGAAATACCCCGCTTAACCCTCTATATTTTTCAGGGCAGACACCCAAGAAGCTGCGCTTCACCATCAGATGGTTGAAAATAGCAATACATTGCTTTCAGGGGAAGTGGCCGGATGGATTCCAGCGAGGCGACCATTACATCTCACATCCAGTCATAATAGGGAGCGAGCGGAATCCACCGACATGGTAAACATACGATGGAAATAGCAGAGCGTTATATTCAAGGTAGTTTTGAAAACAGCGTATTATTTATGTAGTGACAATGTATTGACATCGCTTTCGGCCTGGGTATAATAAAGACGATAGGAGTTGATAGATGTGAGCGAACATAATACCCCTAAGGTGACGCATGCAGCCAAGACCTCCAGCTTTCAGATGCGGATTAACCCTGAAATCAAGAGGAAGGCGGAGATGGTTTTTGCCAAAAACGGCCTGACCCTGACAGAGGCGGTCAACATATTTATCCAACAATCGCTGAATGCCGATGGCCTTCCCTTCCTTGTCTCCAAAGAAAACGCCGCATATCTTCAGGCAAAAGCGATGAAACAGCTTGTAGGCGAGGTGGAAAAAGGGTGGCGGTCTGTGAAGACCGACGCCGACTGGATCCCGGAGGACGATATGTACAGCCGTTTGGGAGTTGAAAAATGAGGGTCAGATATACCCCCGAGGCGTTGAACGATTTACAGGAGATGAGCGACTACATCTCAAACGTTCTATATCATCCGCAGGCGGCCGCAAGAATCAAAAAGAGTATCCTTGATTCTTGCAGCCGCCTTAAGGATCATCCTTTTATGGGGCCTTCTGTTCAGGAAAAGACAGGCTGCGCAACAGACCTGCGCTATCTTGTATGTGAAAAGCATTTGGCTTTTTACCGCGTTGAGCATGACTATATCTCCATAGCCCGTATCATCAATGGAAGGCAGGATTACCTTCGCCTACTATTCAGGGATATCGGTAAATAACGCAAACGCATTATAATATGCGTTTTCCGGCGCGGCGGATGAAATGCTGTGCAGAAACAGAAAAACGGCGCGGCCCTCCAGACCGTACCGTTTTCTGCTGTAAATAACCCTTATAAACCGCCTGCTATAAAACCTAGTTGGCAGATGTAGATGCGGATTCGGATGAGGATTTGGGCGCGGATGTGGAGTTAACCTCTTCTTTTTTCTCTTTGGCGCCCACATGTTTCTTTTCGTGCAAACCTGTTTTCCTGTTATCTGTACAGTAAAATCCAGACCCCTTGAAAACAATGGCTACATTGCGGGAAATCAACCTCTCCACACTTTGTCCGCAGGTCGGGCATTTTTCAAGCGGTGGCTCGGTAATACGCTGCGTCGCCTGGAAATGTCCGCAGTGTTCACACTTGTACTCATAAGTCGGCATTTCGCGTCACCTCTCCAGGAAATCTTTTTTTATCACCAAAATATTTATATATGCCATTATGTGCAGTTTGTCAAGGTCTGATCAACCTCAGGGCAACCAACCGGCAGTTACTGTCCAGAGGTAGTCTGCCACCAGTCCGGCGGATTCCGCTTGCTCCCTGATTATGTCCCGGACAGCATCAAGGCCTGCTTCCCTGCGTGAATATGTTAAAGAGAGAAGCGGATCAGGCAGAAAAAAGCTGCTCTTTAAAAGCAGCAGCGCAATAGAAAGGATGAACGAAAATCTCTTTACCCGATCTTCTCGAAAGCGTCTTTCCCTGCTCCACAGACTGGGCAGGTCCAGTCGTCAGGTAATTTTTCGAAAGGTGTCCCCGGCTCGATGCCGTTTTCCGGATCTCCGTCCGCCGGGATGTATTCATAGCCGCAAATCGAGCATTCGTAGCTATCCATGCCTTTTCTCCTTTCTTCTTTATTATTGGCAACATAGGTGGGAGCAGACGGCGGAGTGCTCCCCCTCTTTACCTGGTGGTAATAGGCGTAGGTCATCGGGGCGCCCTCTTTCAAAACATCCGCTGCGGTGATCTCGCCGATAAAAACGCTGTGCGTCCCCGCATCAGCCTCCTGGACGACTCCGGCTTCAATACAGGCCAGCGCTATCTCATCCAGATAAGGCAGTCCCCGCGGGGTTGTCCGGTAATGCACATCAGCAAACTTGTCCACATCTCTGCCCGACTTGAAACCAAACTGCCCGATCAGGGAAAGGGGTGTTTCCTCCGGCAGGATAGAAACGCAAAACAATCCGCTTTTCCTGATCAACTCATTTGTCATATTTTGTTTATTGATACTGACTGCTATTGTCGGCGGTTCGCTGGAGATCTGGAAGACCGTGTTGGCAATCTGCCCGTTTATCCGATCCCCGTCTTTGGATGAAATCACATAGAGTCCGTAGCTGAGACTATAGAGCGCTTTCAGGTTCAAATCTATTTCTCCTCCTATTATTCAATAGCGCCGGCAAGCTTGCTCCCAATCTGTTTAAGATTATCCAGATCCTCTCTTTCAGGAATATACTGTAGATTCACTGTCTCTTCAGGCATTTCCCAGCCCATTCCCTCAAGAACAGAGGCTACCTCGCGGGCGCCCTGTCCTCCCCAGCCATAAGACCCGAAAGCAAAACCTGTACGCTTCTTGGGCCGCAATCCTTTAATATAAGTGAGAAAAGCGGCCACAGTGGGGAGCATTCCGTTGTTGAGAGTGGGAGAGCCGACCAATACGAGTTTCGCCGTAAGCAGATGCGGAACAACCTCGGAGATATGGTTTGTCTGCAAGAACTTCATAACAACTGGAACACCGCTCTTCTCAATCCCCTCCTGCAGAGCCAGAGCCATTTCCCTGGTGGAACCCCACATGGTATCGTAGACGATGAGGGCCTTGCGGTCCGGCTCATTGCCCGACCATTTGCGGTATTCCTTGAGCAGTTCCGGGATGTGTGAGCGCCAGATCAGCCCATGACTGGGACCGATCATCTCCAGGGGAAGGGTTTCCACGACATCCAAGGCCTTTTTTACCTGGTCCCCATAAGGGAAGACAATATTGGCATAGTAGGATGCCGCCGCTTCCCGCACGATATCCCAACCCAACTGATCGACAAACCGTTCTGTGCCGGCAATATGCTGCCCGAAGGCGTCATTGGACAGCAGCAGCTTGTCCTCCGGAATGTAAGTTACCATATTGTCCGGCCAGTGCACCATAGGGGTTTGCACAAACTTGAGGGTACGGGAACCGATCTTCAGTTCCTCTCCTGTCTGTACCAGGATATAGTCCCACTCCTTTTTATAGTGCATTTCCAGGCCCTTTTTCCCCTTCGGCGTGGTGACGATCTTAGCGTTAGGAGCGGCTTCCATTACCCTGGGCACGCTCCCGGAGTGATCCATTTCCACATGGTTGACCACCATGTAATCGATCTTTTTGGGATCCACAATAGTTTTGATCCTGCTTAACATTTCATCTGCCAGATAGTGCTTTACCGTATCCACCAAAGTAATTTTATCGTCGATGATCAGGTAGGAGTTGTAGGTCGAACCGTGAGGGGTAACATAGCCATGGAAATAACGGAGATCCCAGTCGATCCCGCCGACCCAATATACACCGGGTTTAATCTCGATTGGCTGCATAAAACTCACCTCTATCCGTTATTTTACCCATTTGCCTTCCACAATCCGTGTAGATTGCAGTAGGCATAGACATCGCTGCCGGACTTTTCACAGAAAACTGCTTTCGGTTCGTCTCCAGGAGAAAGATATATCCTCTCTATACCGTCGTCCGTGGCAACCGCTATCCACTCGATATAATGCTTATCAGTCATCGGATGAATCACAGAACCAACGGCGACTTCCGTTCCCCCATCTTTCTTAGAAACGACCGGGACATGTTTTTCCTGGGAGGCGTCGGTAGTATTGGCCTCAAGCTTGACCATCGGCTGGCCGCAGCAAACCAGCCGGCCGCCTCCATTTTTGACCAGATCCACAATATTGCCGCACACTTCACAACGGTAGAATGCAACTTCTGTTTTCATCCTCATCGTCACCTCTCCAATGGAGTATATTAATTTTTAATAGTTCTCAGCCTTGATCTCGAAAAACGATCTGGGGTGGTCGCAAACAGGACAGACTTCAGGCGCTTTCTCCCCATAATGGATATGTCCGCAGTTGGCGCACTTCCAGACTTGTTTTTCCGATCGCGCGAAAACCTTGTCCTCTTTAATGTTTTGCAGTAATTTCAAATATCTTTCCTCATGCTCTTTTTCGATTTTGGCGACCTGTTCGAAAAGATAGGCAGTTTTGGTAAAACCCTCTTCCCTCGCTGTCTTCGCAAACCCGGCGTACATATCTGTCCATTCGTAATGCTCGCCTGCGGCGGCGTCTTCCAGATTTTCTTCAGTTGATGGAATACCTTCATGCAGAAGTTTAAACCAGATCTTGGCGTGCTCTTTTTCATTGTTCGATGTCTCTTCAAAAAAATTAGCGATTTGAACGAAACCGTCTTTCTTTGCCTGAGAAGCATAATAACCGTATTTTACTCTCGCCTGAGACTCACCCGCGAAAGCCGCCAAAAGGTTAGCCTCTGTCTTCGATCCCTTCAAATCCATGTTATTTTCCTCCTTTAATTTATAATTGTTTCTTGAAATAATATACAATATTGTCGCCTGTTTTGCAAATTGGTAATATCGCCGTTTGTTTATGATTATAAAGCACTTTGATTGGGTTTGCACAAATTTTCACCAATATTCTCGGTAAGCCAAGCATAAACTCTTTCAGATTCGCCGTTTACGTTAACAGCCGCCGGGTTATTGCCGGTGATCAGCACCGCGCTGGTGTTTTCGGCGGAAATACGATTTGAGGAATGTAGACAATCATGTTAAACTAAATATAGTATAAGGGATATGAATCACAGTCTCCTTTCGTAAAGTTATCATTGTTCACCATCTGTTTTTTAGCTTATGTTTCTCCCGGTAGCGGTGGGTAAAAGTGTCTAGAGAATCAGGGAGGTGGAACAGATGAGTGTCGCCATGGCATACCTGCAGGATCTTTCAGATGCCGACCTTAGTTTTATTGTGAGAACCGTCGTTGACAAAAGGCAAGACTATGATTATATTTGTGATTTGCTGAGGGATAAACCTGACCTGGTGGAAATCATGCTGGAGGATGAAAAGCTTTATAGGCGAGTTCAGAAAACAGACGATATTTTCTTAAAAATTTCCCCGTTTCTATTGTTCAGTATCCTCATCTTGCAGACTAAAAGGCAGCTCGAAAAAAAGAGCTATACTATGGAAATTTTAAGCAAGGGAGGGCGTATCCCGGTTTTCGATGCCGGGCATGCCGCCGCGCTGATTCAAAACAAGGATATACGGGCTTACCTGGCCAGAATGCTGGCATCCTTTAGCAAGGTTGACAGCACCACAGTCGTTTACCGAGCTCGAGGGCTAACATACCAGCGGCAGTTCAGCGAGCTTGACTTCGATGATGTGCTCGAACTGGCCGGATTAGTGGAACTCCCCTACCGCTATGATTTTTATAAGAGGCTTGCCGATATTTCGCTGTTCATTTCAGGGGTTTTCCCGGATTGTGTGCGCAGGACCAAAGACGCAGATGCTCATGCAGTCGTGAAATATATCGTAAACAGCGGGCGCACCATGGAGGATTATGAAGAGGATGGGCGCCGCTACTATGACCTTGCTTCCACATATGATGAAGCAAGAGAACAGGGGTTGGATCATATACTGTCGCAATTTGCTGAAAATTTTACTACAATACGCAAACCCCTCAACTATCTTGCAGAGAATTTAATCTTTCAGCAGCGTGTTCAATGGTTTATATAACCGCCTGAAGAATATCCTTTAACCGCTCATCTACGTATGCAGCGGTTTTTTTTATTATTATTAGTTAATTTTTCATTTATCAGAGAATTGTGGAAGGAAAAACGTCCTGTTTTGTCGAACAAATGAGAATATTACCATAAACCGGAGGTTCTCAAGCATGGACATAACTACTATCGTTGGATTGCTGTCTGGTTTCGCCGCTCTAATCATCGCTTTCGTCATGGAAGGTGGGACCATGGGGGCGCTGAGTTCCGCTACCGCTGCCATAATCGTACTCGGCGGCACATTCGGCGCCACAGTACTCTCTTTTACTGCTGAAGAATTGAAAAAAGTACCCGCCATCCTGCGCATATGTTTTCAAAGCCGGCAATACGACTTTCACTCTCTGATCGACGAGATTGTCCGTCTTTCCGACCAGGCTCGCCGGGAAGGGCTGCTCAGTCTGGAGCAAAACTTTGAAGAGATCAGCGATCCCTTTCTGAAACTGGGAGTTCAATTGGTGATCGACGGTGTGGAAGGCACGCTACTGCAAGGACTCCTGGAAACGGATATCTACTGTATGGAAAAACGTCATAAGAGTGGAATAGCTATCTTTGAGGCAGCGGGCGGCTATTCTCCAACCATGGGTATTATCGGTACGGTTATGGGGCTGGTCAATGTTCTGGGACGAATGGATGATCCCGGCTCCCTGGGGCCCGCTATCGCCGTGGCCTTTATCGCCACGCTGTACGGCGTCGGTTTCGCCAACCTGTTGTGGCTGCCTATTGCCACCAAATTAAAGACTAAGCATCAAAAAGAAGCGTTTTATAGGGAAATCTGCCTGGAGGGCATCCTTTCTCTGCAAGCCGGGGAAAACCCTGCTTTTATCAGAGAAAAGCTGCTGGTGTTTTTCGACCGCCGGCAAAGGGAAATCCATTCTGAAGGGAGCGCGGAGTAAATGCTGAGCAGGCGCAACAGAAGGGAAACAGAACCTGAGGGCGGCCCCGGTATGGAGCGTTGGTTATTGACATACTCAGACATGATCACCCTGTTAATGATCTTTTTTATCATGATGTATGTGATCAGTAATGTGAACACAGAGAAATTTAAGGCATTAGCGGATAATCTGAGTATGGTGCTCCGGGGAGCGCCTCCCTCGGGCATCATGCAGGATGGCTCGGGATCGCCGGTTCCTGCCATAACCGGAGAAGCGGCGCAGATGGCTGAACTGGAAAAAGAGCTTAAAGAGTTTATCTCTAAAGAACACCTCACCGGCCAGATCTCAGTTCAAATGGAGGAGCGCGGACTGGTGGTAAGCTTTCAGGCGACAGTTCTTTTCGATAGAGGGTCTGCGGAGCTGACGCCTGAGGCAAAACGTATTATAGCGGTGCTCAGCGCCAAGCTAAAGAACATGCCCAACTATCTGAGGGTGGAGGGGCATACCTGCAATCTTCCCATTAATACCCCCCTGTTTCCCTCTAACTGGGAGCTATCTACGGCACGGGCCACCAATGTGGTGGAGGAGCTAATCGCCTCCAGCGGTATTCCCGCCAACCGCCTCTCGGCAACCGGATACGGGGAGTACAGGCCGCTGTACCCTAACGACAGCGAGAGCAACAGGCAGATGAACAGAAGAATCGATATCCTGATTCTCAAAACAAAGTATGCGCAAGTGGAACCGGAGCAAGGAAGCAATACGGAAACGAATAAAGAAGACCCGGGAGTCACAAATTAATCCCGGGTCTTCCTACTAGCGAACAGCAACAACCTCGGTTATTTCAGGGATCTCTTTTTTGAGCTCCCGCTCAATCCCCATTTTCAAGGTAACAAGCGCCATGGCGCATCCGCCGCAGGCGCCTTTGAGACGCACCTTGACGACTCCCTTTTCATCAACTTCAACCAGTTCCACATCCCCTCCGTCACGCTGGAGCATAGGGCGTATACGCCCCAAAACTTCTTCTACCTTATCCTGCATCGCATTCACCCCCCATTTTAAAAACATCTTTTAAAAACCGGCGAAAGGCCGGGCCCAACTCCGGATTAGCCAGCGTATACATTACAGTGGCTTGCAGAAAGCCCAGTTTGTCGCCCACATCATATCTTTCCCCGGAAAAGAGACATGCATAAACAGGCTGCACCCCGGCCAGTTCTCTCAGGGCATCGGTCAGCTGAATCTCTCCTCCCGCTCCGGGTTCGATCCTTCCTAAAATATCGAAAATCTCAGGAGTAATGATATAGCGCCCGATGACGGCAAGATTTGACGGCGCATCTGCCGGCGCCGGCTTCTCGATCATATCATCCACTTGGAAACAGCCGTTTACAGGTTTCTTTCCCCCGCCCGCAGGCTTAATAATTCCATAGCGTGACAAATCCTTATCCGGGACCTCCTGCACCGCCAGTACCGTAGCCTGATGCTCCTCATATATATCCAGAAGCTGACGCAAACAAGGAACTTCTGCATCGATCAGGTCGTCTCCCAGCATTACGGCAAACGGCTGATCACCTACGAACTTTCTGGCGCAATAAACGGCATGCCCTAACCCTAAAGCCTCTTTTTGCCTTACAAAATGAATGTCCGCCAGGTTGGCGATGTCCTCTATCTGGCGCAGAAAATCGTCCTCTCCCTTTTCTTTGAGGACAAGCTCCAGTTCCACCGCTCTGTCAAAGTGGTCCTCGATAGCCCGCTTATTCTTGCCGGTAACGATGATAATATCTTCAATTCCGGAAGCCACCGCCTCTTCCACCGTATACTGAATTGCCGGTTTGTCAACGATGGGCAGCATTTCCTTGGGCTGCGCCTTGGTCGCTGGGAGAAAGCGAGTCCCCCACCCGGCGGCTGGAATAATCGCCTTTTTTACCTTATTTTTTTGCAAACAAGTCATCCCCCAAACTTTATTATATGCCGGATTATCTTTTCCAGTTCAGGCAAACGGCAAAAATCATCAGAATCATTAATTATTTCTCTGTCCGCCTGCTTAATCCTCCTTTTTCAAAACCGCCTGTCCAGTAAAATTCTAATATTATGGTCTCCGAACCCGGCGCCGCTTGCCGCCCTATTGGACCGCCTGTTGCATCATGCTCATGTAATTACCCTACGCGGTGACAGCTACCGAATACGCAACCGCTTAGCGCCGCCTAATATTACTTCTCATACGAAGGAGGGATGATGATTCCAGTATTTAGTTGACGACTTTCTAGTGGCCAAAAGTGCCGATTTTTAAATGGCCATTGACAATTAATATTAAGTTTATCAAAAGGGGAGCGATCATCGCCTGGGGGATCACCCCTGCCCTAACCGAGGAATTGAACCGGGAGAGCCTGGAAACGCTGGCGCCGTCCCGCTGCTGTCTCGTTAACACTGATAAAACCCTCTCCGTCAATAAGAGTTCTGAGGTCCTCAAGGCCCCCAAAATCCCCCTTAGCAGGGCAGACCTTCTGGAATAAATTGTGCTTTTGAAGGGTGAGGAGTCATTCACTTGGTTGGTTTTTCAGATGGTCCGCCAAACAGGATACGAAGATAATCGCGCCTGCCGTATAATATCCGGTCTATGTAGACATCCTTGCCTTTCACGCGGTAAAAGGTAAGATAGTTTCCGCATACAAGAAAACGATAATCACTTTCGACTTCTGTGATCGAGGACAGAGACGGCCCCATTTCTGAAAAATCCTGCAACTTCTCTATGCTGTCCAGTATGCCGTTTACCGTGTTTTGTGCGGCGTTAGGGTTTTGCAGGTCTTTAAGAATGTATTCTCATATCTCGTCAAGGTCATTAAGCGCCTCCGAGGAATAATACAGCTTATTCATGGGTTTTCTCTTCGAAATACGCCTTCACGTCTTCATGTGAATGCCGTCCCTTTTCCTCTCCAGATTTCCGCCCCTTGGCAAGCTCGCCCATTAGCTTAATTGTCGCCTGCATTTTCTCGTACTCTGCCATATCAACAAGCGCATAGCGTCCTCTGCCGTTCTTTGTCAAAAAGACGGGCGCGCCCACGGCGACATCCTTCAAAACTTCAGTGTAATTTCGCAAATCTGAAACCGGCTTTATGTTTGGCATAAGAACATCTCCCTTGTTGATATTATTATAGGCTTATTCTTCGTAAAATACAACATCAAAAACAACAGCGTTACAGATAGGGGAAATTTTTTGGGTGAGTAGCTCTCGCGGTCGATCATAGAGTAAACCCATTTGAGGTGTCTCTGCATAGAATGCTTTTCACCGCTTTTACCGGCTATACTGAAACCACCGCCAAAGAGGATTATCTCCATTACCTGGCCCAGATTGAAGGCCCCAAAGGCATCCCCATCTGAGGCAATCCCGACTGGGGGTGATCCCCCAGGCGATAATCGCCCCCCTTTTGGGAGAGCCTGGAAACGCTGGCGAAAAAACTGGAGGAGATGTTCGCCTATATCGCGCAGAGCGGCCTCGCATGGATGAAATTCTCGACCGGGCATGGCTGGCGCCGTCACGCTACTGTCTCGTGAACGCCGATAAAACCCTCTCCGTCAATAAAAGCTTTGAGGTCTTCAAGGCCCTGAGGGAATACTTTAAGGAAAAATATAAGCTATACTAATTTGTCTGCACAGAGCAAACAAAGTTTGGGCCACCCATTCTTCATAGCCGAACAGTTTCAGACTCTAAGGTTATCGGGGGCACTGCAGTTTACTTTTATGAAGCGCCGGTCTGCGCGTTCTCTATTTTCAAATTTCAACAATTGCTCTACATTTCGGGTAACTTGAACATCCCCAAAATCTATTACCTTTATTCCGGCCTCGTTTGGCGATACGCTTGACCATACTAGCCCCGCAATACGGGCAAATCATTGTTTCTGCAACAGGCTCTTTTTCTGGAGTTTTAGTTTCGGCTGCCGTTGGTTCTGATTTTTCTCGGTATTCGGCAATCTGCGTTCTATATTTTTCTATATAGTCCGCGGGGTTTCCCCTGTGTAACGATAAAAAGTAACGAGCCAGTTCCTCAGTGTCTTTCTCACTGGATGTGTCACATCCCCGTTGAGAGTTTATCTGCTTTATATGATCTACCAGTTGATCAGCGCGAATCACCTGTTCTTTGATTTCCTTCTTAGCATACTTGGCATTTAAAACAGTTTTGGGATTTGCCAACACGACGACGGTTCGATAAGTATCATAAAAAAATCTTTCAAACCTTTCAAACAAAGCTTTGATTATAAAATTACTCTTGGATTCTCTTAGAATTTTTTTAATAAGCTCCAAGTGTCGCTGATTTTGAGTAATCGGAGAGTAGATGCCTTCTTTATTATATCTTCCGTTATAATATACTGTTCTGATAAAATCGCCGTTATTATTAATCTCTATATTGCCGAACAGGTTTTTGCATTCAATTACAAAATTGCGCTTGCGTGTGATGACCAGATAGTCGATCTGCGCCGATAAATCACCGTCGGTCAGAAAAAGATCATGCAAAATAAACATCGGCATATGACTGTTTTTCAGTTCAAAAGCTATTTGCTCTTCGCCATACATTCCTGCTGACAGCAGTTTTATATCCCGCTCTATTTGAACCTGAATCTCTTGCGGAGCATCCGGCAATAATGCTTTTAGTCCTTCCAATTGCTCATTTGAACTGCCGGTTTCTTTAAGAAAAATAGGTTCTTTCATTTTATCAAACAATCCCATCGCCAACTGCCTCCTTATTGCAGTGATCGTCGATCCTTAGAAGCCTATATCTCTGAATTGGACATTGTTCGCCAAAAATCCTGCTTATTGGATACGCTTCCTGGCCAATCCATGGTAACTACTAGACATTAGGGGGTGATCATGCTTATGCCTGATCAAAAATACTCAAAAAAGTGAAATACTCGCATTTAGATCTTACCCTCATAATTTCATTTTCACTTAGGGACAGTAACCAATATATAGGCCGCTATCTGCATTTTGTGTATAGGCGGCTTGGAAAAATACTATTTTTCTATTATAATATGAAGGAAACACCAGTCCTAATGTCGTAGTGTATAACATAAATATGAATTAGTATAACACAATTGTGGAGGAGGACAACTATGGGGAAGAAATTGACCCTATCGGTAATCAAGGCCGATGTGGGAGGCTATGTGGGACACACCTATGTTCATGAGGAACTCCTGGAAAAAGCGAGGGAAATGTTATCTGATCACCCCCTGCTCATAGACTCTTACGTCGCCCATGTAGGCGATGACATTAATCTGATCATGACCCACGAGACAGGCCGCAACAACGGTGAAATTCATAAGCTGGCCTGGGATATCTTTACAGAATGCACTGAAGTGGCTAAAAAACTAAAGCTCTACGGCGCCGGGCAGGACCTCCTGGGAGACGCCTTTTCCGGCAACATTAAAGGGCTTGGCCCCGGGATTGCCGAAATGGAATTTGAAGAGCGGCAGAGTGAACCGGTAATAGTTTTTATGGCGGACAAAACAGAACCGGGCGCCTGGAACCTCCCTCTCTATAAGATGTTTGCCGATCCCTTCAATACCATCGGGTTGGTGATCGACCCCAAGATGCACAACGGTTTTGACTTTGAGATCAGGGATATGATTAAGAATAAAAAGATCGTCTTCTCCACACCGGAAGAGATCTATGATATGCTGGTCTTTATCGGAGCTCCCGGGCGCTTTTGTATCAAGCGCATCTTCCATAGGGAGACAAAGGATATCGCCGCTGTCTCCAGCACACAGCGGCTCAATCTTATGGCAGGGCGCTATGTGGGTAAAGACGACCCGGTCTGCATCGTCCGCTGCCAGAGCGGTTTCCCGGCGGTAGGCGAAGCTTTAGAGCCTTTCACCTACCCCCATCTCGTCGCCGGCTGGATGCGCGGATCCCATAACGGTCCCCTGATGCCTGTCGGCATGAAAGATGCCCGTCCCACACGTTTTGACGGGCCTCCCCGGGTGGTCGCCTTAGGCTTCCAGCTCTCCGAGGGGAAACTGGTGGGCCCGCAGGACTTCTTCGGCGACCCGGCTTTCGATAATGTAAGGACCCAGGCCAACAGGGTAGCGGACTATATGCGCCGCATGGGCCCCTTTGAGCCCAATCGCCTTCCGCTGGATGAGATGGAGTATACAACGATGCCGCAGGTGACAAAAAAGCTGAAGGATCGTTTTATCGATCTCAGAAATAAATAAAGCTCTAAATCAGTATTAATGAGTTAAACTAAGACGGTATGGCCGCAAAGCCATGCCGTCTTTTCTCTTATTCTTATCTTATAGGGAGGGCGCCGGGCCAGGAAAAGATGAGGGTAATCAGCAGGCATCATGGACCGACCCTTTGTTTTGCCTGCGGAAAAGGCGCTTCGCCGCCTTTCCGGCAAAATCAAGGCCGGACTTCAATTCCGGCAGCCCCAGGAGGTAAGCAGCGACGGCATAGACAGCCGCACCGGCGCAGATGGACGCGGCGAGCAGCACGGCCTCCAGGAAAAAACCAGGGGCAGGATAAACCTTAGCCAGGGCGGTCCACAGGGCGTAGACCCCCGCTCCCATCACCCCTGAAGCCAGAGAAACACGCCACAAGCTGTCCAGCATCTCCAGGCCGCCCAACCCGCCAAGTCTCTTACGCAGAACGGCAAACAGAATAAAAACCGCAAAATAGGAGGCAAGGGAGGTTGCCAGGGCCAATCCGCCATGGGCGAGAGGCCCAATCAGCGCGAAGTTCAGGATGATGTTCACAGCCACCGCGGCTATGCCCAGCATCATCGGGGTCATCGTATCCTGCAGAGCGAAGTAAACGCGGCTGATCACCTCCCGCAGGGCCATGGGCAAGAGCCCCACACTGAAGAAAAGCACGGCAAAGGCCGTCATTTCAGTAGCCCGGGGGTCAAAAGCGCCGCGCTCAAAGAGCACCCGCACAATAGGTTCTCTCAGTACAATCAAACCGACAGCCATGGGGATGGTCAGGAAGATGCTGGCGCGCACCCCCGCCACCATAGCGCGGCGCAGCCCATGCATCTCCCGGTCAGCGGCCAGTTGAGAAAAAGTGGGGTAGAGCACAGTGGTAACAGCCATGATAAAGATCCCCAGAGGCAACTGTGTCAGGCGAGTCCCGAAGTTCAGAGCAGAGATGCTCCCCTCCGTCAATCCGGAAGCCAGTATGCGGTCAACAACCAGCCCCAACTGGCCGGCGCCTGTTGCCAGCAGAATGGGCACGATCAGCTTCCCCACCTGCCGAAATCCCGGATCCTTCCAATCGATCAGCAACTGATAGCGATATTTCGCCCTTTTTAAGCCGGGCAGCATGATCAGGATCTGGCTGGCGGTTGCCAGCACACTTCCTACCGCTACGCCTATAATCCCAAAGCTTATCCCTGAGATGAAGATAGACGTAATCATGATCACATTGAAGGGAATCCCTACCAGAGCCGGCCAGGTAAAACGCTCCACAGCCTGCAGATAACCTGTGAACAGGGCGGTAATCGCCATGAAAAGGATCATAGGAAGCAGCATGCGCGTCAGAGCAACCGTCAGGGTGAACGTCTCCCCTCCGAAGCCCGGAGCTACTAGCTTGACAATTAAGGGAGCGGCAACAACACCGATCAGGATCATGACGAAGCAAAAAATCAGAATGAAGTTGATCAGGGTATTGATGAATCTGCGGCCTGCCTCCTGCCCTTCATCATGAATACGCTGGGTAAAAACAGGTATCAGGGTGGTGGTCAGGGCGGTGCTGACCACGGAAAAGAGTATCGAGGGCAAAATCGACGCCTGCAGGTAGGCGTCGGTTACACTTGTCGCCCCGAAAACACCGGCCAACGCGGCTTCCCGGATAAAGCCCAGGATTTTACTTAATATAGAGGCAACAGCAATGATCCCTGCCGCTTTCAACAGTTGTTCTTTTTTCATATGCCCCCGTCTTCCATTCTTAATACTTAATACGATTTTATTTGACACATAAACAATACAATTATACCAGAAATGAAAAACACCGAATCAATAAATTAAAACACCGGTAACAGTCGCCGCAAACGCGAATAAAAAGCAGAGGCGAGAAGCGTTCCCTCTCCCCCCTGCCGGCCGGTTCTGGAAACCGCTAGCGTCTAGTCCAGCAGTTCGTAAATTCTCTTCATATCCAGCGAACTGCGGCAGACATCTGCCAAATGGTCGAATTCTGCTTCCAGATCGACATCGTCATCTGTATAGCGGGGAGAATTTTTGAAAGAGAGGGAATCTTCTTCCGGAAGATGGATGTCGAGGAAGGGAATCACCCCGACCACCGGCTTTCCGCTCTTATTCTCCAGGAAGTCCAGGGCAGGCCTCAGCAGAGTCAGATCCCCCCGAAACCTGTTAATAATAATCCCCTGTACAATCTCCCGCTCCTCGGGATCAAGGAGTTCCAGAGTACCCACAACGGAGGCCAGGGCGCCCCCCCGATCTATGTCTGCAACCAGCAGCACAGGCGCCTCCGCCAGCCTCGCGGTGCGCATATTGGCCAGATCGCGCTCCTTCAGATTGACCTCCGCCGGGCTCCCCGCGCCTTCAATGACGATGATTTCATATTCCTGCTGCAAGTAACTCAAGGCTTTTTTGATCTCTGCCAGCAGTTTCAGGTTCTTTCCCAGATGATAATCCAGCGAGCTCATCCCTTCCCTTAAGGGACTGCCCAGCACAATCACCCGCGATGAGGCGCCGCCGGCAGGTTTGAGTAAAATAGGATTCATTTCTACCCGGGGCTCGATCCCCGCGGCCTGAGCCTGCAGTGCCTGAGCATGCCCCATCTCACGGCCGTCCCTGGTAATAAAGGAATTCTGCGTCATATTCTGTGCCTTGAAAGGCGCCACACGGCGCCCATCATGGCGCAGGATACGGCAGAGGGCGGCGGCAAGAATAGATTTTCCTACGTTGGAAGCAGTACCCTGCAGCATGATCGTTTTTGCTTTTGCCAACTTGAGGACACAACCTTTCTCTATGGTTAACTACCCTGAAAATAACGTTCTGCTATTTTCATCCATCTGATGGCGCCCCCGTATTGTGGGGGCATGAGCGTCTACCTTCCTTGAAAATAAAAGCTACTCAATCGCGAAACAGCCGGATGGATTCCAGCGAAGCGACCATTATGGAGTTACGGGTAACGGCATCAGGCGCAGCGAAGTTGCCGGTTAATTTGGAAGTTGGATGCTCACATCCAGTCATAATAGGGAGCAAGCGGAATCCACCGGCCAGGTGGATCGCCTCTGAACAGTGGCTACCCTGAAAGTTCTGCTACTTTCATCCATTTGATGGTGAAGCGAATTATCACAGCCCGGCGCCGCCGCTGGCAAGCGCCAGAAGGGCGTTGACCACAGCAACCGCGATGGAACTGCCTCCCTGCGGGCCGATCAGGGTGATAAAAGGAATATCCGCCCCCAACAGGCGCGCCTTGGACTCCGCAGCCCCAACGAAACCGACCGGGGCGCCGATGATCAAGGCAGGCCTGACCCCCTGTTCCACCAGATCGAGCACCTCTTCCAAAGCTGTAGGCGCATTCCCGATCGCAACTATACTGCCGGGAAGGGATTGCCGGTAAGAGCGGACGGCAACGATCGCTCTGGTTAACCCCGTGGCCTCTGCCTCTGCGCGGACTTCGTGGTGGGCGATCAGGCAAACGGCTTCCCCCCCTAATTCTTCTAAGAGAGTTTTGTTGACCCCCACCTTAACCATACGCACATCTGTAAAGAGGCTAGCTCCTTCTTTCAGGGCGGCAAGCCCCGCGGCAACAGCTTGCGGGTGAAAGCGCATCAGCGCGGCAATATCCGGATTACCGACAGCGTGAACAACCCTGCGCACAACTTCTCCGGCAGGACCGGGGAAGCGTTCGGCAAAATAATTTTTTCCCAGAGCATCCTCGATCAGCGAGCGGCTAAGCCTCGTTATCTCCCTGGGATTGCGGGGGGCGCGGCGAACAGCCGCCTGATCGCTATCTTGAAGGAGATTGTTTTCCGCTGAGCGCGCCCTTTCCATGATGATTTCCGCCACCCGGGGATCATGGCCCAAAGCCGGGGTCAGATGAAAGCGAACCCTTTCCCCGTACTGACGCTTCAGTTCTTCCAGGGCTTGCGGAATATCCTCTTTGAGGTGCACCCCCGGAAATAATAAGGTTGGAACTATGATGATCTCTTCGATCCCTTCGCCGACAAAGCTCTCCACCCCGTCGGCCAAGGATGGCCTGGCAAATTGAAAATAAGCGGGCGCTGTCCGCACTCCCAGGTTGGCCTGCACCATCTCCACCAGTTTTATCAATTCTTCGTTAGCGGCCTGGCGTCTGCTGCCATGGCCGAGGACAAGAACACCCTTTTTCATGCGCTACCCTCCATCTTTATTTCTTACATTCCCTCAACTATTTTTGCCCAGCTGATAACCGCCTCCGGATCAGATACGGCAGATATGGCGGCGTCGCCCGGCGGGCGTTCCACAAGAACAACAGGTATCTCCAAATTCAGAGCGGCGCCAACTTTTTCCATAACGCCCCCCTGAGAACCGCTCTCCTTGGTCACCAGAGCCTCTGCCTGGAAATGCTTTAAAAGAGCGATATTTAATTCCCTGCTCCCCGGATATTGCAGAGCTATGATCTGCTGCGGTTTCAAACCGGCCTGCAGGCAGGCGGACAGGGCGCCCGGGAGAGGCGCCACCCTGGCGGTGAAAGAACAGTGTGCCAGCAGAGGATGCTTGGCGATAAATTCCAGGTGGTTAATTCCTATCGTCAAAAATAGGCGCCTGACCTGCAGTTCACTGATCATTTCGGCTACGGCATTCCAGTCTTCAACCCGGTAGAGCAAATCGCTCTCCGGAAGCGGGGTCCGCGGCCGCTCCCAGCGCAGATAAGGGCGCCCCCCTTTTTGAGCGGCTTGCCTGGCCAGTCTGGTAATTTCTTCGGCAAAGGGGTGAGTAGCATCCACAATACCCTTGATCCTGTGCTTGTCCAGCAGTCTCTCCAATCCCGCGGCATCCAGTCTCCCGGTTTTGACAACAACGCCGGGGATTTCCCGCAGCAGCGCCCCCCCGTAGGGTGTCGCCGCGCTGGCCAAAACCTTTATACCGGCGTTGACCAAAGAAGAAGCCAGTTCTCTCCCCTCCTTCGTTCCCGCCAGCAGCAGAATCATCGCTCCTCACCCCCAGCGATGCGGTAGCCCCGGGGAGTGATCATCAGGCCATCCTGGACATAGGACTTACTGTTGCCCACGATAACCAGAGAACACATGTTGATCTCCTCCTCTAAAAACTTTTCCAGATCGGAAACAACAACCTTTTGGCCATCGCGGGCGGCGCCGGTTACAATCCCCACCGGGGTCGCCGGCGACCGGTAGTCGAGCAGAAGATCTCGGGCCTCCCGGATCTGCAGTACCCGGCTTTTGCTCTTGGGATTATAAAAAACAATGACAAAGTCCCCCTCGGCCGCGGCTTTGACGCGGCGCAGGATCACCTCCCAGGGGGTAAGGAGATCGCTGAGGCTGATCACCGCAAAATCATGCATCAATGGCGCTCCCAAAAGCGCCGCCGCAGCGGAGGCTGCGGTAATCCCCGGGATCACCGTAAAATCAATCTGCCCCTGGCCACCCATTGTGAACAGCAGTTCCAGAACCAGTCCGGCCATTCCGTAGATGCCGGCATCGCCGCTGCTGACGACCGCGACGCTGCGGCCTGCCAGCGCCAGGTCTAGAGCCCGGCGGGCGCGCTCCGCCTCCAGGCGCATCCCGCTCTTAATCACCTCTTGCTCCGGAGTGAGAATCCCTTCTATTAACTCCACATAGGGACGATATCCCACAACAACATCAGCTTCATTGAGCGCCCGCAGAGCTCTCCCGCTCAGATCCTCCGTATCTCCCGGCCCGATTCCGACCACAGCAAGCCGGCTTCTGCCAGGGCCACGGTTACCCTGCCCACCTTTGTCTTGGAGAGAATCAGCCGTCCCTCCGCCACAACTGCTAAAGCCGCTGTTTCGCATACACCACCAACCCCTACTTGTTTTTTTACAAATGATGAATCCGCAAGATGCGGATTCCGCCTCGCAACTTCCTTTAAAACAGCTGTGTCATAAAAAGCAAGAGGAATCTTCAATCTGCCGGCCGCTTCCCGCAAACCGGATTCGTCATCCTTCACCTTGTGGGATGCCAGCAGGACCACGCTCTCTCTACGCCTCCCCGCGCTCTCCAGGGCACAGCTGAGAGCATGCAAGACCTCCTCTGCGTCGACGCCGCGCTTGCAGCCGATTCCGGCCGCCAGACTGGGAGGGCAGAGACAAAGCCCCCGCCGGGCGTACTGCTCATCCTTGCGGCTCGTCACAAAAACCGGGAAACCATGATCCGGTTCGCCGCTGTCTCTTTCCAGGGGAAGGAGATCTATCCCCTGCAGCTCCCCTGTCCCTCGCAGATCCCATTCGCTGTAGATAACCACCGGTTCGCCGGCCAGCAGAGCGCTGTTGGCCTCTTTCACCCGCTCCCTGGGCAGGGGGGGCATCATCCACTCTCTGGCCAGGAGATCAAGGGCCGGTTTACCCTGCACATCTGTGGCTGTGGTAACCACAGGCTCCGCGCCCAGCAGAGCGGCAACCTGACGCGCGAGATCGTTGCCGCCCCCCCAGTGCCCTCCTACCAGGCTCACTGCGAAACGGCCGCGTTCATCCACCGCCACCACCGCGGGGTCATCCCATTTATTCCTGAGCAAAGGCGCGGCCAGGCGCACCACAATTCCTACCGCCATGATAAAAACAAAGCTGTTATAATCGTCCCAGAGCGAACGCACCTGTTCCGAAAGGGGAGGATCGGCAGCCACAAGATCAGCCCTTTGCTCCCCCCACCCCGCGGACAACTTCTCCGCCAAACTCTTCCCGGCTGCAGTTAAATAGATTACCGCGGTTTTTCCTTCCTCCATGAACCGAACCGCCCCCTATCTGCCCTTGCGGTAACCGTGGCTGAATTCGGGATCATAGAGTAGCGAGCGGTTCCCTTGTGCCGTCAGAAAATCGCCCACAAGAACCATCGCTGTCCTGGTAATCCCGGCCTCCCGGGCAGCGGCGGCCATCTTCCCTATTGTGGTCATAATAAAGCGCTCGCCCGGCCAGGAAACCCGCTCCACAATCGCCGCCGGCGTATCTGCGGGGAGGCTGGCCATCAGATCCGACGCCGCCTCTTCCAGGAGAGCGGCGCTCAGAAAAAGACAGATCGTCGCTCTGTGCTCACCCAGTTCTCTGAGGGATTCCGCTTCAGGAACAGGAGTTCTCCCCCCCTGTCTGGTGATAATCACCGTTTGCGTGCCCCCGGGCACTGTCAGCTCTCTGCCCAGAAGAGCCGCCGCGGCTAAAAATGAGCTGACCCCGGGGATAACCTCCCAGGGTATCTCCTCCTCACACAAAGCGTCAATCTGCTCCTGAATCGCCCCATATAAGGATGGATCACCGGTATGAAGCCGTACAATAGTTTTCCCTGCAGCCGCGGCGGCACGGATCAGCGCCGTAGTTTCCTCCAGGGTAAGTATGGCCGTATCAAAACAGGGGACGCCGGCCCGCGTATATTTAAGCAGTTCCGCATTGACCAGCGATCCGGCATAAAGGACCATATCCGCCTCTTTTAACAGCCTCATCCCCTTTGCGGTAATCAACTCGGGGTCTCCGGGACCGGCGCCCACAAAATAAACTACCCCCTTCTGCCGCTCACCCATCTTTACGCTCCACCTTCCTCACTATAATCAATGAAAAATAATCTCTGGGTATTTCTTCGCCCGAAGCCAGGTCGTCCAGCATTACCTGCCCGGGCATCCCGCACCTGGAGATATAAACAGCGTCCCCCAGGCGGCCGCAATCTTGTAAAAGGTCAAGGATTTCATCCAGTACAGATCCCACTTTCAGCAGAACCACATTTTCAAAATCAGACAAAACCATCTTCAGATACTCCCGCCCCCGGGTTGCAGGGACAACGGCCAGGGCATCCTGGCCACAGGTAAGAGCGCAATTAAACAAAGCCGCGGCCGCGCTGAAGGAGGTGATCCCGGGAACTGTTTCCACAGCCAGATCCGGCTCCAATTTGAGCAGGGCCTCCAACAGATAGGCATGGGTGCTGTAGAGCGCGCTATCTCCTAGAGTGACAAAGGCGGCGTCCTTCCCCTCTCTGAGCACGGCGAGCACCTGTTC
>DHAA01000058.1:27745-34796 GCA_002397275.1 Thermacetogenium sp. UBA4966
TCACATACTTCCTGCTCCCTGACGAAGGGGGAGATAATGCTCATGGCAGTGCTGGACTCGCCATGCTCTCTGACCGGAACAAAGACCGTGGGAACCCTTTGCAGAAGAGCCGCCGCTTTCAGCGTGAGCAGGCCGGGGTCGCCGGGCCCCACACCGATCCCATAAAATTTACCTTTAACCGTCACATTCTTCCCTCCTCACCGCCCGCAGGATAAACACGGGGTTTTCCCCCTGAAAGAAGCGCGCTCCCCCCCGGGCGGCCAGCCGGGATACCTGCAGCAGCACAGTCTCCACCTGCTCCCAGCTATCCTCCTGCAGCATCTGCCAGGCTTCGCTGAAAGTATCCGGAGTCACCGCGCTGAGAACAATGGCGCCCCCGGGACGCAGCCAGGAGGGGGCGGAGCGAAGAATTTCCTGAAGCCTGCCGCCGCTCCCCCCGACCAGGACACAGTCGGCAGGGGGGAAGTCCGCGCATACTTCCGGAGCTTCCCCGACCGCCACCAGAGCGTTGTTAAGCCCAAACTTTTTCAAATTCTGCCTGATCAGACCCGCAGCCGCCGCATCTCTCTCCGCGGCATAGACTCTGCCGGGGGCGATCAAACGCGCCGCTTCCACAGTCCACCCCCCGGTTCCGGCGCCCAGGTCATAAACCGTCATCCCTCTGCGCAGGCGCGCTTTGCATAGCAGCAGCGCACGCGCCTCCTGCTGAGAAAGAGGGGTTTTCCCCCGGGCAAACAACTCATTATCCAGCCCTGGAGTGACGACCCCCCTCCACTCCCCGACGGCGCCCTCTGCGATTCTCTCCTCCTCGCCAAGAGATCCCTGCCGGGACCTTTTAGAATCAGGGGCGCACAGCGCCGTCTCTTCACCTGCGCCGGATACGCTCGGCAAATATTTTTTCCGCAGCAGGATGACGATGCTGTTCCCCCGTCCATCGATCTCCGCGCCCTCTTTGAGGCCGGTCAGGGTGATCTCCTCCCTTGATCTGCCTATATTGGTCAGCACCCAAACCAGATTGAAACTGCGCCCCTGCTCTAAAAAATAGCGGCACACCTCTCCCGGGGTGCAGCGCTCATCGGTTAAAACGGCAATCTTATCGGCAGAGCGCACTCGCTCCAACTGCTCTAAACCGCGCCCGTGCACACTGGCCACAGCCATGTCATGCCAGTACAGCCCCAGGCGAGCGCAAGCCAGCTGCAGGGAACTGATCCCGGGGATAACCTGCAGGTTTTCTTCTCCGAAATACTCCTTTAGCCGCGGCAGGAGGCTAAAAAAGCCGGGGTCGCCGGAAAGCAGCACCGCTACCCGTTTTGTTTCCCTCACCTCGGCAACATAATCCAAAATTTTTTGCAGGTCTCCTTTAATCTGCTTTTTTTCTTTTCCGGCGCCTTCAAAAAGAGAAAGAGCGCTCTCTCCACCCACCAGCAGATCCGCCTCCATCACGGCCTGCCGGGCTATGGGCGGCAGATATTTGCTGCTTCCAGGGCCTGCCCCGACAACAGTTACAGGATACTTCACCAGCTACCAATCCCTTCGCATGAAATTATTTTTCGGCGAGGCAGACTTCTTTGAGCCGCCAACCGGCTTCCAGCAACAAATCTACAGCCGTCTGATCCCAGCCGAGCGGCTTTTGATCCGCAGAGAGAATTATCGAACCCACCTGAAAGGCGGAGGCCGGACCGCCGCCGCTGTCTGCTGCGGAAGCGGAGGCCGGAAGAGTTTCCTGCAGGCTTCGCTGCAGATAGGCGATGACGCGCCTGCCGGCGCGCTCCGCCAGATCTCTCCACACCATCTCTAACCCCGCCCCTTTCAAAACAGCGGCCATCGCTTCCACGGTCGGGGCGTCCAGAATATCGTTGATCACCGCGCTCCCCGCCCCTCTTGCTCCGGCCAGAGCAGCCACAACCTCCGCGCGGCCGTCCGCCACCCGGTTATGCGTCTGAAAAACGCCCGCGGCCACCTTGACCAGTTTCCCCGCGTGCCCCCAGAGAATAATCTTCTGAAAACCACGGCGCCGGCACTCTTCTAGAATAAAGCCAATATAGTTGCTGGTCATGATCACCGCCTCCGCAGGCGCCCCCAGCTTCTCCACGGCGCTCCTCACGCCGCGGCGCCCGGGAGTGAGCAGCAAAATACGGCGCCCGGCGCACCTGGCGATCTCCAGCTGGGGGATCAGGGCCATTTTGAAGGCTTCCTCAGACATGGGCTCCACGATACCCGTTGTTCCCAGGATAGAGATTCCCCCCACAACTCCCAGCTGGGGGTTCATCGTCTGTTTGGCCAATCTCTCCCCTTCCGGAACGCTGATCGTCACCTCTGCCCCGCGCTCCGGGGGCAAGACCGCTTGCACATTTTCCCGGATCATCTGCAGGGGTACAGGATTGATCGCCGCCTCACCCGGAGAAACCGCAAGACCCGGTTTGGTGGCGGTCCCCACCCCCTTACCCCCCCGGATTACAATCCCTTCGGGCAAAAATCTGGCGGAGGCCTCGATGCGCGCCCCGTCGGTAATATCCGGGTCATCCCCCCCATCTTTGATCACCCAGGCTCTGGCCTGCTCGCCGCAGAGCTCTACTCCCTCAATTTCAATGGAAAGGTCATCTCCTCCCGGCAGCCGGACATCCGTCCTCCCGGGGGTCTCCCCCTGCAGCGCCATTACCGCAGCTCGCCCTGCAGCCGCGGCGCATGTGCCTGTGGTATACCCGCGGCGCAGCAGCTTTCCCTGGCGCCACCGATAATCGGAAAAATTCCTCTTGCGAATCCTGCCGACCAGTTCCTCTGCGCTCATCGCCGGAGCGCCCTCTTCCAGGCAACCCTTGGCGGACAACTCCCCGGACAGCTCAAAGAGCAGCGGTCTGGCCAGCTCCGCTTCCCGGAGAACCGGCTCGTCGGCGAATATCTCCAGGGGAGACCCTTCACGGATCACCTGACCGTTCTTCATCACAAAGATATAATCTGACCAGGAATAGGCTATATCAACATCATGAGTTGAGATAATCGCCGTTACCCCCCGGGCATTGCACCGATCCAGAATCTCCATCACCCGGCGGGCATGTTTCATATCCAGCCGGGCGGTGGGGTCATCACAGATCAGTATCTGAGGCTGCATAGCCAGGATAGCGGCGATGGCCACCCCTTTTTTCTGACCGTAACTCAAAAAACGGGTGGACTTGTCCTGCAGATCCAAGATGCCTGTATCCTCCATCGCCTGACAAACCCGCTGCTCCGTAAGCTCCCTGGACAGCCCTAAGTTAAGAGGGCCGAAGGAGATCTCCTGCCTCACACTTGATGAACACAACCGGGTATCCTGGTCCTGGAAAACGATTCCCACCTTTTTGCGGACTTCCAGCAGGGAGGCATGGTCATAGCGCACCTCCCGGCCCGTCACATAGACCTTTCCTCTATGGGGCTTAACCAATCCGTTGAAATGCAGGAAAAGGGTTGTTTTTCCGGCGCCGTTCGGCCCCAGGAAAGCGACCTTCTTGCCGGCAGGAATCCTGATGCTAACTTGCAGCAAGGCTTTTGTGCCGTCGACATAACTGAATTCCAGACCCCTGGTCTCTATCGCCGCTCCATTATCCACTCAGGTACACCTCCAACGAGAATAACCTCCCGGTATTCCGGCAAGAATAACTGTCGCTGACACTCCTCGGCTGCAGCAAATTTTAGCGGCCGGCCTTCGGGGGGGCGCAACGGCGCATATAAACCGGAGGCCCCTCGAAGACAGGTCGCTTAAAAGAGAGGGAGCTTCTTTAAATCCAGCGCCGGCCGCTGCCTGCAAGGCAAAAGAAGACTTTCGATCTCAACGCTGGGCGGCTCCTGCCGGCATTACCATATTTCAACTACACAGGCCGAACGCCAAATTAGTCAGGTAAAAACAAAAGCTCAGTCCTACGGACTGAGTTTGATAATCATAGAGTTCTCCTCCCTATCCGCGTAGGGGCATCAGCGCGCGTGAACAGGCAGGTTTCCTGGCTTGGGTTCTTAGCTGTTTCCGCTCCTTCCTCAAAGGATGCCCTTGCTTTCAAAGCTTTCCAGGCATCGCCTCAAGTGGATTACCGCGGACAGTCTCCCCCTCACAGTGGCGGGACCGCACCTTTCCACCCGTAAGCCCTCAGTTGAAGCGCCGGGTGTCCGGTTTCCCTTTTCAGCCCTTTTTACGGGCCGCCTGTTCCGATTCGGTTGTCAACTATCTGCATTACTAATTCGCTGTTTCTGTTATTATTCCTGCTGCAGACCTTCTGCCTCTGCAGGAAAAATCCGTCTCTTATCAAGCGCCGGCATCGATCCTTATCTATCGTTTAGCAGCCGGACCTGATCCCCGATGGATACCCAGCCGCTATGCACAACGCTACAAAAGCGTCCTTCGGTGACCAGCGGTACCTGCCCATGGAAGTTGAAGGTATGGCTGTCGTCGATCACCTTGCCGATCTGAACGATCTCCAGTTCCGCGCCTCCCAGCGAAAGATGAGCGCCCGGGATCATCTTTTCGTTGTCAATACCCTTGATGGTAATGTTCTCGGCAAAGTCCCCCGGCGCGGCAGAAAATTCTCCCTCTGCAGCGACTTTCTTCATTATCTCATGTGCAAGAACACTAACCTGCCTCTCAGTGCCTACATGGGCATCCCCTAACAAGCCCTTCCCCTTCTCCAGGTATCCCTTCCCCACGTTAATCTTTCCTGTGCCCCGTTTTTCACTGATAGAAACCCCCACAACAGTACCCTCAGTACCCTCCACCTTTTTCACCCCTGTGTTATCGTCGCTCCACACCCATAACAAGCCAAGGTATCCATCTGCCGCCGTCTATTTTTTTATCGGATGTCATGTATGTATTTTACCACAACCGTTCCTCACATTAAAAGCTCTCCTCTCTCAGCTCTTCAGCAACCCTGTCAGTTCATTCACCAGCAGCCGGTTCTTTTCTCTGTCCTTCACCGCGACCCGGATATAATTTTTGCCCAGATAGGCAAAATTGCTGCAATCCCTCACCAGGATTCCTCTTGCGGCCAGCCTCTCTGCAACACAGGGTGCGGCGAGCGCTCCGTCCAGCTCCAGCAGTAAGTACGGTCCCTGCGAGGGGTGCATCTTAACGCCTCGCGCCGCGGAGAGAGCAGACTCGAGCCACCGCCGCTCTTCTTCCACAAAAGAACGTGTGCGGCGGCAGTACTCCTCATCCTGCAGGGATGCGGCTGCCGCGGCCTGAGCAATGGCATTGACCTGCCAGGGGGGCTGAAACCTGCTTAAAAGAGAGATAATTTGCGGGTGAGCAGCCCCATAGCCGACGCGCAGCCCCGGTATGGAAAAGAACTTGGTCAGGGATTGCAGTACTAAAAGATTTTTATTGTTCTCAGTTTTTATAGCCGCGCTCAATTCTTGCCAATGCTGGTGAAAGATCAGAAAAGATTCATCAACGACGACAAAAATACCCTCAGTATCGCAGAACTGAAGAAAAGGCTGCCGGATCTCCTGTGGAAAAAGGTTGCCTGTAGGATTGTTGGGGTTGCAGAGGAAAACCATATCAACATCGGAGGCAGCCCGCATAAGCGGTTTTAGCCCCGGGGTAAAGCCTTTTTCCCGCCCCAGGCGAAACAGTTTCAGCTTCGCTTGAAAAGCACGGGCAGCGATCTCATATTCCCGGAAGGTTGGGGATGGGATCAAAACAGATCGAGGGCGTAAGGCCTGCATCACCATGTAAATCAGTTCTACCGCCCCATTGGTAAAAATAAGGTTATCGTAAGAAATACCGAGCCGTGAGGCACAGTTTTCCTTGAGGGTCTCACAGTAGGGATCCGGATAGATGGTCACATACTTGAGGCCGTTCTCTAAAATTGTATTAATTGCCGGCGAGGGTCCCAGGGGATTGACATTAACGCTGAAATCTATGATCTTATCCGGATCCAGCCCGTACCTGGCCGCCATCTGCGTGAGATTACCCCCGTGTTGATGCTTCACGGTGTTCTCCCCCTTCCAGGCGAATCATCCCCGGGTAACGAGGGCCTCCCCCTACCAGACGCAGCGGGTAAGAGGCCTTAACCTCAGGGAAGCATTTCACAAGGCAGCTCAGCAAAAAACTATCCCTTTCCAGCCCGGGCGGAAACAGCATCCCGGCCACAGTGCCGCTGTGGGCGACGTTAACTCCATAACCGCCATGCCTTGATGTAAAATCGATCAGTTCCTCCAGGCGCGGCTTAGGAAGGATGCTCTGGTTGACCAAAGCGCTCAAGCTAGCCCCCCTGCCCACAAGAAGCGCATCTTTCCTGGCGATACCGGCTTTAACAAGATTGAGAGCCTGTCCAACCGCATGCTCATTGGCTCTGTTCCGGGAGGGCAGGTCGAGACGTCTGTTGAACTCCTCGGTGTTCACCACCCCGCCAAAATCCAGAGCGAGAATTCCCAGAGGAAAAGGCTCGCCCAACAGCTCATATAAGTTCCCCCGCACATGATCAAACAAAACAATCCCCGGAAAAAAAACGCTGTCGGACGGCTCGATCCCCAGAGCCACAGTGGCTATCCAGTCAGGATCCGGTTTGCTGCCGAGGGCAGCGGCAACGGCAAAACAAGCGGCAGCTATATCCGCGGTGCTGCTGGCCATTCCCTTGCCCATTGGAAGTTCCGATACCGTCTCCAAGACTACGCCATACCCGGCAAGGCCTTTTAGTTCAAGCATGCGGCGAACCGCCTGATATGTTTTTAAGCGCTTCGCGGGATAGGCGTCTTTCAGTTTATGCCCCAGACGCACGGTAACCCGGCTGTACCGGTTAACCGGACAAGAAACCAGAAAGTTTGTTCCCTGCAATGTTCCCTGTACCAATTCCCCGCAGGCGCCGGGAACCAGGGCGCTCCCTTCTAATATCACCAGGTCACCCCCCAACTTTTTTCCTTCATCATATTATGATGCTAACATTATAGCCGCGCGGCATTAACAAGTAAAACTATTCCTGTATAAAAAACAAGAAACAAGACAAACGCCGCGCGGATCAACCTTCTGGCAGTCGTGATCTGCCTCTTTTCCAGAGGTTTGACCGGATCTCCCAGATGCGGCCTTCTCGAC
>DHAA01000058.1:35050-39514 GCA_002397275.1 Thermacetogenium sp. UBA4966
CTGTTGGGGCTGGGGTGTTTCCGCCGGTCACGCCAGGTAATAGAGATGGCGGCGCGCCAATCCAGCTTCATCAAAAAAGCACAAACAACAAGAATAACAGCGGTCAGGCGTGCCGGAAGATAATTGACAACATCATCAAATTTAGCGGCAAACCAACCGAAATCACAATACCTTTCATTCTTATACCCCAGCATAGAGTCATGGGTGTTGATCATCCGGTAAGCCATAGCCAGGGGTACGCCGCCGATAGCGAAATAGAAAAGCGGAGCAATAGTTCCGTCGGAAATGTTTTCCGCCACAGTCTCAATAGTCGCCCTGGTAATCCCCTCTTCCCCCAGGCCGGCGGTGTCCCTACCCACAATCATGCCCAAGTTCTTTCTGGCCTGGGGCAGATCTCCCTTTTGCAAAAGCCGGAAGATATCCAACGCCGCCTTATCCAGACTGCGCACGGCAAATGTACACCACAAAAAAATTCCCCCAAGAACAACGGCGGCAGCCGGGGCATACCCTTCCGCTTTGTCCAGCAAGAAGTAAGCCATGATGTAGACCAGAGCCACATTAACCAAGACAAACAGCGCCCCGAACAGGCGCCGGCGCCAGGGAGTCGCTCCTTTTCTATTAAAAATCCCCTCGCCTCTGCCGATCCACCTGCCCGCAAGAGCAACGGGGTGCAAAGGGGTTTCCGGATCTCCCACGAGGAGATCCAGAACAACCGCCAGCAAAAGCGTTGCTAAAGCCATTTTCCCAAACATATCACCACAGCCTTATATGACAGGGGGACGGGACCGCCGCTAGACCCCTGTCCGCCTATGTATTTATTGTGTTATTTGTATTATTGTAAATGATTCAGCCATGCTATACTCTTTTCCTGCTCACCAAAATATGTTTTCGCCGCGGCAGCCCAGATCCGCCCCTGTTGCAAAGCCAAGATGGCTACGATGCTTGCATTAAAAATTGTTTTAATAGATTTGCTGCGGCAGCAAGCTGATCTATAATAAGAAAGGCGAATAAAGGCGGCAGAATATTCTATGCGATATGCAAAAGGAGGCAGTCGGCAATGGTCGACCCCCGGATCAGTATACTGGCAAAGAATCTCGTCAATTACTCCTGCAAGCTTAAAAGAGGGGAAAGAATCTTGATCGAAGCTATAGGGCTTGAGCTTCCTCTGGTTACAGAGCTGGTCAAAGAAGCATACCTTGCCGGAGGAATCCCCTTTGTCATGATCAAAAATAACGCAGTTGAGCGAGCCATCTTGATCAACAGCAGCCGTGAGCAGATGGAACAAAGGGCTAAATTCGAGGGCGCCCTGATGAGCGAAATGCAGGCCTATATCGGCGTCCGTGCGGGAGAAAATATGGCGGAGCTATCAGATGTGCCCCCCGATAAAATGGAATTGTATGAAAAGCACTTCCGGCACGAGGTTCACGGGAAGATACGCGTGCCGCGTACAAAATGGGTGGTGCTGCGTTTTCCAAACCCCTCTATGGCCCAATTGGCCGATATGAGCACCGAATCCTTTGAAGACTTTTACTTTAACGTCTGCAACCTGGATTACCGTAAGATGTCTCAGGCGATGGAACCTCTGGTAGAGCTGATGGAGAAAACAGACAGAGTGAAGATCACCGGCCCGGGTACCGAATTGGAGTTTTCTATCAAGGGGATCCCTGCCGTGAAATGCGACGGCGAGCGTAACATCCCTGACGGCGAGGTCTACACAGCGCCGGTTCGGGATTCGGTTAACGGCATAATTACCTACAACACACCTTCCCCGCGCCAGGGCTTTACCTATGAAAACATCTCTTTAGGGTTTGAGGACGGAAAGATCATCAGAGCTACAGCCAACGACACCACCAGAATCAATAAGGTGTTTGATATCGACGAGGGCGCACGCTATGTCGGTGAGTTTTCGTTCGGCGTCAATCCCTATATCACAAAACCGATCAAGGACACCCTCTTTGATGAAAAAATCTCCGGCTCCATACACTTTACGCCGGGGAGCGCTTATGAAGAATGCCCCAACGGAAATAAATCAGCGCTGCACTGGGACCTCGTCCTGATTCAAACTCCGGAATACGGGGGAGGGGAAATCTATTTCGATAATGTGCTGATCAGGAAAGACGGAAGATTTATGCTTCCGGATCTCGACGGACTAAACCCGGAGAATTTAATTTAAAACCAGCAAGCATACCGGCTGCGACTAGCGTTAGCCCTCCAGCAAATAATGCAGCATCTTCTCGGGATTTTCTAGAAAGCGGCGGGTCAACTGATAGTGTTCGGTTTCCCGGAAGTCTACAGAACGGATATCTTTCTCCGTCAATTGGTACACCTCAGCGCCGGGATAGGCCATTAAAATAGGCGAGTGTGTTGCGATAATGAACTGGGAGTTATTCCGTGCCAACTCGTGGATATGCACCAGTAACGTCATCAGCCGGTTGGGAGATAGAGCCGACTCCGGCTCATCCAGCAAATAAATTCCGTTTCCGCCAAATCTGTTTTCCACCAGCGCAAGGAAGCTTTCGCCGTGAGACTGTGCATGAAGAGACCGCTCTCCGTAACTTGTGCCAAGCTGATTTCTGAATTCATCTTCATACACTTGGTCAATATAGCTGGCCGCATTGTAGAAGCTTTCAGTCCGCAGAAAAAACCCATCCTTAGGATAGGCTCTACGTGAAAGTGTCAGGCGCCTATACAAATCCGAGTGGGTAGCGCTGGTGGAAAAGCTGAAATTACGGGTACCACCTTCGGCATTGAAGCCATAGGCCACCGCGATAGCCTCCAGCAAAGTGGATTTTCCCGTGCCGTTTTCACCCACCAAAAAGGTGACTGCCTTTGAAAAGGTCAGTGCTTCCATCTGTGCCAGATGACGCACCACTGGTAGGTTGTGAAGATATGATCCTTCGTCTACCGGCGAACTCAGCCGCACGCTGCTGATATAATTCCGTTCCATCAGGCAGCACCTTCCCAAAATATAATGATTTTAGTATACCAAATCCTGCCCGTCCGCGTGAATAACACAGGCGACTTTTTCATGCAAAGGAAGATTACTGCCGGGAAGGCGGTGTGCATAAAACAAAACCCTGCAAAACCTTGCAGGGAGTGAATTCTTTTGGAGCCCACAACCGGGATTGAACCGGTGACCTCCGCCTTACCAAGGCGACGCTCTACCTACTGAGCTATGTGGGCTTGGTTGCGGGGACAGGATTCGAACCTGCAACCTTCGGGTTATGAGCCCGACGAGCTACCGCTGCTCCACCCCGCGGTATGGTGGAGAGGGAAGGATTCGAACCTTCGAAGGCTGCGCCGGCAGATTTACAGTCTGCTCCCTTTGACCACTCGGGTACCTCTCCATATTTTATATTTCTGGAGCCGACGAAGGGACTCGAACCCTTAAACCTGCTGATTACAAATCAGCCGCTCTGCCAGTTGAGCTACGTCGGCCCGTTTTTAATGACAAAGACTATTATACAGAGGAAATATAAATAAATCAAGGGGAACGGAGAGTTTTAATGCTCACGTTTTTCGAGGTATCTCTCCAATTTACGCTTGACTCTCTGCAGGGCGTTATCTATCGATTTAACATGCCTGCTCAAATCAAGAGCCATTTCCTGATATGATTTGCCCTCCAGGTAAGCCATCAAAACCTTCCATTCAAGAGGGCTGAGGATCTCCCGCATCTTATCTTCAATGTCCTCAAACTCTTCCTGACTGATAATCAATTCCTCGGGATCGCTGACCTTGTTCCCGGAAATCACATCCAGCAGCGTCCGGTCAGAATCTTCATCATAAATAGGCTTATTCAAAGAGACATAAGAGTTCAGCGGTATATGCTTTTGCCGAGTCGCCGTCTTGATAGCCGTAATAATCTGCCTGGTGATGCAAAGCTCCGCAAATGCCCTGAATGATGATAGCTTGTCTCCCCGGAAATCGCGGATCGCCTTGTAAAGGCCGATCATGCCCTCCTGGATAATGTCCTCACGGTCTGCGCCTATTAAAAAATAAGACCGTGCCTTCGCCCGCACGAAATTTTTGTACTTGTTTATCAAATGCTCAAGAGCAATTTCACGCCCGCATTTTGCCAGTTCTACAACGTCTTCATCAGTCATGGTTTGAAAGGTATTATATGGTTCCTGGCTTGTGCTCGTGAGGGTAGACATTAAACACATCGCCTCCTAAAAAATGTTGTCATGGAATTCCTTGTACTAATGCTGGTGTATTTAAGCAAGGAAATGTGTTTAACAATAATTCCTCCATCTGGTAGTATACGCCGGCCCATTATCTCTCTATCTCAAGCCGGGAAACGGAACCTTCGCCCAGTATTAATAAAACAACAACAATAAGGGGGCAAAAGCGACGTTACCCATTAATAAGGAATTTATTGATAGGATTGAGTGCTTTGGCTTGTCCTTAGCACATCAACAATTATATATAGAAGCTATCACAAAGTCAAGCAACAGATTGTGGATG
>DHAA01000058.1:39838-56813 GCA_002397275.1 Thermacetogenium sp. UBA4966
AGGCGGTGATCGAGCGGCATCCGCTCTTGTTTCGAGTTCAGCCTGCTTTTTTCGATTTTTTTGAGTTTTTGCATCTCCTGAAGAAGTTCCTGGGGGGTAACACGGTAAGCGCCCTGGGCGGAGATAATCCGTTGCTCCATCCAGTCGTAGGTGGTTACAAAAAGAGGCAAATTGCCGTCGCTAGATGACGAATGGTGAACCGCAGCATAGCGTTCAATCCAGTTATCGGCAGTTTCCCCTTCTCTGGTATAGACCACTTCGACTCCCTGGCTGTACTCCCGGTGTTCCACTCCCCCCTTGACGAATTGAGCATCATAAACCACGATCACCCGGATATCGCAGAGGGCCTGAAACTCTGAAAGATCCGCGGCCAACTGATCGCGTGCATGGGCAAGGTTCTGCTCTTTCAAGCCCGACAGCTCCGGCCAGTTGTTTATAACATTGTACCCGTCGACCAGCAGAATCCCCTTCAATGTATCACCATTCCCCCCGCCCCTTTCGCGGCGTTTGCAGCCTCTGGCGCAAAACTTCAAAGACAAGAATCGAACCCGCCGCTGCGGCGTTAAGCGACTCAATATTTCCCTGCATAGGTATACGCACGAGATAATCACAGCTTTTCGCCAGGTGTCCGAGACCCTTTGCTTCTCCACCGATGACCAGCGCCAGAGGGCCGGTCAGATCCGCCTCATAGTACGGAAGTTCTGTGCTCATCTCCGCCCCGGCGACCCAAATTCCTTTCTTTTTCAAAGATTTCAAAGTTTGCGCCAGATTGGCGACTCTGCTGACCGGCATATATTCCAGAGCGCCGGCGGAAACCTTCTCCACGGCGCCTGTCAGGGGCGCAGCCCTGTGTCTGGGAATAACCAGCCCGTGTACGCCCGCCGCTTCGGAACTGCGAATTATGGCGCCCAGATTTTGAGGGTCCTCCCACCCTGCAAGAACGACTACAAATGGGTCTTCCCGCCGCGCCGCTGCCTGAGCTAAAATATCCTCTATAGAAACATATTCTTTCGGGCTGAGTAAAGCGACCACACCCTGATGGTTGGATCCTTTCGTCATACGGTCGAGAACATCGCGCCGCACAAACTGTACAGGCACGCCCTCTCTCTGCGCTCTGGACAGCAGTTCGCTCATGCCGGAGCGGCTGCCGCCGGCTACAAAAATTTTATTGCAGGGCCGCCCTGCGCGCAGGGCTTCTATGACCGGGTTACGTCCCCAGACGGCTTCCTCCATTATGCGCCGCCTCCCCGACAGCGCACATCCTTAGCCTTGCCGCAGGATGACTCCCCCTCCCAGCAGATCCCCTCGGTCTCACAGGAAGGTCCTGCTGAAGCAAAAAGCACAGGCGCCACCCGGCGCACCTGAGCCCGCATCTCCAAGGCCAGCTTGCGGATCTCCCACTGGGCGCGGCGGCAGCAGCGCATCCGGAAGAAGTTGTACAGAGAGCGAGCATTCATCGTACAGACAAGTTTTGTCTCCGCGGCATTAGGGAGAAGATAACGGGCATCCTCCCGGGGGACAATACCGCTCAACAACCTGTATGACTCCCGCAATTCCTCCATAACCCGTTCAAACAAAGCCCGCGCCTCGGGGTCGGCCTCTATGGTTGGGGGTATCACATAAGAAAAATTTTTTTCATTCACATAGCGCTGCGACTTTTGAGAATAAGAAGCGATGCGGTGTCTTACTAACTGGTGTGAGAGAGAACGGCTCACTCCTTCGATGGCAAAGGTAAAAGCGGCGTGTTCCGCGGGAGAGAGATGCCCCACGGAAATCAGCTTTTTGAGCAGAGAGTTGACCTCTTCCCTGCTCATGTCCTCCTTCAAATCAACCGCTCCCCGCTCAGAGTAGCAGATGCGCGCCGCCGCGGCAACAGTTCCCTCCGGATCCGGGGTATAAGCGAGCAGTTCGACTTTCATCTTTGATACCCTCTTTTTGCTAAATCAATTAGTTGGCAGTCTGCCCTTGTCCGACCGGCGATAGCCTGATCATAACCTGTTCCCAGGAAAAACGCCAGCCCCGATCTTAAATTTCGGAATTCAAAGTACGCGGAATCAGACAAGTCTCCAGCGGGCGCCGCGCGGGGTGTCGTCCAGGATAATCCCTTCTTCTCTTAAAGCTTCCCGCAGCCGGTCCGACAGCTGAAAATCCTTACGTTCCCTTGCCTGCCGGCGCACCGCGATCAATAAATCCAGCATTTCCTGAGGTTCCGCGGGAAGCTGTGACGGCATCAGTTCTCCCGCCTCATCTTTCAGGGAAAGAGCGATCATCCGCAGCCTCTCCAGATACTCTGCTCCCAATCTCCGTTTCTCCCCTGGGAGAAGTCCCAGGATACCCAAAAGGTTTTGATAGCGCCGCCGCACCTGTACCAGTACGTGAATCGCCGCCGGTGTCGGCACAAATTCCTTGGGGTTGATAAAACCGTTGATTTCCCTCCCCATATTATACAGGGCGGCTAAACCTAACGCTGTGTTAAAGTTATCATCCATCGCTTCTTCAAATTCTGCGGTGCAAAGAGCTATCCGATCGCGAAAAGACTCGGCGCTCTTGGAAAGCCTGCCCATAACCGCTTCTTGTTCCCCGTCGGTAATGCTGTCCAGCGACTCCAGAGTATGAGCAAGCCTGTTGTAACTTTTGCGGGCGGACTGCAAGCTCTTGGGGCCATAATCCAGAGGGCTGCTGTAGTGGGTAGAGAGCAGGAAAAATCGCAGCACCTCGGGCGGCCAATCGTGAAGCAGATCTCTAACGATAAAAAAATTGCCCAGAGATTTAGACATCTTTTCCTGATCGACCGTGACAAATCCATTGTGGATCCAGTAGCGGGCGAAGGGAGCGCAGCCTGTATAAGCCTCCGACTGGGCGATCTCGTTTTCATGGTGGGGAAAGATGAGATCGCTCCCCCCTCCGTGAATATCGAAGCCAAACCCCAGGTATTTAAGAGACATCACCGAACACTCCAGGTGCCAGCCGGGGCGCCCTTCTCCCCAGGGGCTCTCCCAGGAAGGCTCGCCCGGCTTTGCCGCCTTCCAGAGAACAAAGTCCAGTGGGTCACGCTTGCGATCATCTATATCCACCCGCGCTCCCGCCAGCATCTCCTCCAGCGTCCGGCCGGACAGCTTACCATAATCCTTAAATTTGCGCACAGAAAAATAAACATCACCGTCCTCCTGATAAGCGATCCCTTTGTCATAAAGAACCTTGACCATCTCCACCATATCAGGAATATGTCTGCTCGCCCGCGGGTAGATGTCCGCCCGTTTGACTCTGAGGGCATCGGCGTCCCTGAAGTACTCGCCGATATACTTCTCAGCAAGCTGAAGGGGGTCTATGCCTTCCTCTTGGGCGCGCTTGATGATCTTGTCATCAATATCGGTAAAGTTCTGGACATAGGTAACACGATACCCCTTATATTCCAGGTACCTCCTGATAGTATCAAAGATCACCAGGGCCCGGGCGTTCCCCAGGTGAATATAGTTATAGGTGGTGGGACCGCAGACATAGATTTTCATCTGCTGAGGCGCCCCGGGAATCAGTTCCTCTTTTTGTTTAGACAATGTGTTGTATACTTTCATGGCCATCGCTTTTTGCCTCCAACTCCGCCATCTGTTCTTCCAGATGCACTATTCTTTCCTGTAAAGCCGACATCATTTCTCCAACCGGATCAGGCAGCAGGTTGTGTCTCAGGTCGACGCCTTCAGCGGCGATATCCTTCACTCTGCGTCCATCCCGTTTGATAACCTTTCCGGGTACACCCACAACCGTGCAGTTGTCCGGCACATCCCGCAGCACTACCGATCCGGCGCCGATCTTAACATTATCGCCTATCGTCAGTGAGCCCAGGACCTTGGCGCCGCTGCTGATCACCACATTATTGCCGACAGTGGGATGGCGCTTCCCTTTTTCCTTGCCGGTCCCTCCTAGGGTCACTCCCTGGTAGAGAGTCACATTATCGCCGATTTCAGTCGTCTCCCCGATGACCACTCCGGTACCGTGATCGATAAACAGGCCCTCCCCTATTTTAGCTCCCGGATGAATTTCAATCCCGGTTATAAACCTGTTGAATTGAGAGATCATTCTGGGGAACAATACCAGACCCCTCTGATAAAACCAGTGAGCAATTCTATGCATAAGGATGGCATGAAAACCGGGGTAACAGAAGAGGACCTCCACAATGCTCTTTGCCGCGGGATCCCGCTCAAAAACAACCTTGATGTCTCGCTTGATTCGCCGGTACAATCCCATCCGAATACACCTCCCTTTTTATATAAAAAATCCTCTCGCCTTCAGAGACGAAAGGAATTCTCCCGTGGTTCCACTCTGCTTCGGGTTGCTAAACCCCTCCAGCTCTAGATCTAACGGTCACCACCGTTGGCGGCTACTTATTTTCGCCGCCACGACTCCCGGGCGCACTTCCAGCACAGCTCTGCCGGAACCGCTTGCAGCCGGTGGCGGTTCCTCTCTGCCGCTTTGCCGAGCCTACTCTTCCCGTTCTTTGTCTTTAGTTAACTGGAAATCAGATGTGGATTTATTATATTAAATTGGCTGAGGACTGTCAAGCGAACTGTTAACAACTGGTTGGAGCCGGATTACTACACTGAAAGTGACGTTCTGCTATTTTTATCGGATGTCTACCATGCCGCTGGATTCCAGATTACCTCTTGTTAAAGTGGGATATAAATTATACAATTGAAGCAACTTTGATTGAGCAACGAGGAGGGCGAAAGATGGCGCAGGTCATACCGTTCAAAGGAATACGATACAACCCGGAAAAAATCAACAACATCGCGGATGTCGTCACCCCACCGTATGATGTTATCGACGACGACGCCCAAAAGGAATATTATGAAAGAAGTCCCTACAACATCATCCGTCTGGAGTTGGGCTATCAACTTCCCGGTGATTCAGAAAAAGAGAACAGGTATACAAGAGCGGCTGCCGACTACCGGAAGTGGCTTGACGAAGGCGTTTTAATCCGTGAGGCCAGGGATGCCATCTACCTTTACGAACAGAAATTTTCCATTAACGCGACAAACTATTGCCGGACAGGGTTTTTCGCCCGGGTCAAACTGGAGGAATTAGCTGCCGGAAAGATACTTCCTCACGAAGAAACGCTGCTGAAGCCCAAGGCCGACCGTCTGGCTCTCATGTCGGCATGCGCCGCTAACTTCAGCCCGGTGTTTGTCTTCTATGTCGACCCGGAGATGACTCTCGACCGGGAATTTCAAAGAATAAAGGGAAGCAGCAGCCCGGAGCCGGCGCTCAGCGACGACCTCGGAGAGCGGCGCCGCATCTGGACGCTGACCGACCCCGCTCTTCATCAGAAAATCACCGCAGCCTTAGATAATCAGACGCTCTATATCGCGGACGGCCATCACCGCTATGAGACAGCTTTAGAGTATTACCGTCAAAACGGAGAAAAATACCCGGCGAGCGGCTATATTCTCATGTATTTGGTGAACGCCTGCGATCCCGGGATGGTCGTCCTGCCGACACACAGGATTGTGCACAGCATACCCGGCCTGGACCTCGCCGGCCTGCAGGAGGCGCTGCAGGAAAATTTTATTGTTGAAAAGATCAGCGACCCCCGGCCGCAAGCCCTGGATGAGATTTTAAATGAACAGCAGAAAGTGGATAGAAACGCCTTGATCATGGCAACAAAAGAACCCGCATTCTATTTACTCGTCCTGCGGGATGCCGAACAGGTTAAAAGGCTATCTCCCGGCAAATCTCCTGCCTGGTGCAGCTTAGACGCCGCGGTTCTCCAGGTGATGGTGTTCCAAAAGCTCTTAAAACTGAGCCCGGAAAAGATCGCCCGCCAGGAAAACATCACCTATACCAGAGATGCTGATCAAGCATTACAAGCACTGCAGCGTGATGCGCAGCTGGTTTTTTTGCTGAACCACACAAAAGTATCGCAAATAAAAGCAGTCGCCGCAGCTGGAGATAAAATGCCGCAAAAATCTACATTTTTTTACCCAAAGCTGCTCACAGGGCTGCTGCTCAACGACCTGAAAAAATAACGCTCTTTTCCAGGTCGAAATAGTTTACCAGGAATTCCGCCAGCTGGGGAAGGTCGTCGGAAGTAAAAGTGGGCGCCGCCGCGGTTAAAGATTTATCGCCGACTATAGCGATCAAATCGTCTCCCAGAGACAGTCTTTCTTTGCCTTCCCTGACCACCTCAATTTTAGGCCCTGGTTCCCTTTTAAAGCCCTCTACAAAGATCAGGTCTACATCTTCAACCATTTTACAAACATCCTTTAAAGGAGGTTCCTGTTCATATAAACGGTGCATGGTCAGCGAGGCGGGTCCCACGACGACCACTCTGTCGGCGCCCGCCTGGCAATAATGCCAGGTATCGCTCCCTTCAATATCCATTTCATAGCCGTGAGCGGCATGTTTAATAGCCGCCACACGGTAGCCCATTTTTTTAAAAACCTGAACCAGGTTTTTGACAAGCGTGGTTTTACCGGTATTCGCATAGCCGGCAATAAAAACGACCGGGACCAATTTTATCTTCCTCCTCAAAAATTACAACAAACTCAGTTCTCATTTTACATGAGGGGATCTTTTTTTACAATAAAAAAAGCCGGCACACCCACAGGCGTACCGGTTTTGCTTAATTGCGTTTGAATGTCTCGCATTTGGTATGGTCTGAGGAGTCGGCTGAAGAGGAGCCGTTGCGTTCAACCTGAATCATAGGAGCGCCGCACTTAATGTTCTTATTGTAAAGACATTCGCTCACACTACACTTGATATCCGGCATCATCTCACCTCCTTATCCGGATCTTTCCCCACAGATTTTAAAAATATTCTTTTTGCCGTTGGACGGTATAAATTTTTGGATTAACAGCACAATATAAATGACCACAAAAAACTATACTTGGAGGTATGGTGATGGGATCAGTAGTGCTTGGTGTTTTCGATACCCGAGATCAAGCAGAAGAGGCTGCTTTAGAATTACGCGGTAAGGGTTTTCACAAAGATATTTCTATTGTAGCCCGTGATGAAGAAAAAGGAAATATTGAAGAGACGAGAATGGGAGGAGGGGAACAGGGAGGGGACACTGCCATAGAAGGGATCACAACAGGGGGTACCCTCGGCGGCCTCGCCGGCCTCGCTGCCGGAGCAGGCGCCCTGGCCATACCCGGCATCGGTCCCCTTGTAGCTCTGGGACCCATCGCCGGTCTCTTATCCGGCGCCGCTACAGGAGGACTGGCCGGCGGTCTGATCGACTGGGGAATCCCGGAAACTGAAGGGAAGCATTACGAAGATGATGTCAAGCAGGGAAAGATCCTGGTTACGGTTCAAGGAAGCGAAGAGCGCCTCAATGAAGCGGGAGACCTCCTGCGCCAGCATGGCGCTCATGATGTAAAAACATTCTAGCAGCCGGCCGGCGGTCGTTGGCATTTGAACTTGCAGCCTGTGTAAATCAGCTCACACAGGCTGCCGTTCGTTAATCTGACCTGATATTTAAAACTTAAAGCAGTTTGTCAGCTCCTGCAGCCGGCCGGCTATCTCCTTCAGGGCGGCGGCAGATGCCGCCAATTCCTCCATATTCGCCGTTTGCTGTTCAGTTCCGGCAGCCACTTCCTGCGATCCGGCAGCCGATTCCTGAGCTATAGAGGAAATGTTTTCCACTGCAGAGGCCGCCCGGTTGACAGCGGAGGTCATCGTATGGGCTTTGGCAGCCACTTCCCCGGCAAGCCGCGCCACATTCCCGATAGCCTCCCGGATCTCATTAAAGGAATCACCGGCCTGGCTGACGACAACTAATCCCTGCTGAACCTCAACAGTACCCTCCGCCATAGCGCTGACCGCATTTTTGGTTTGACCCTGTATCTCCTTAATCAGAACAGAAATCTTTTCAGCCGCTTCTCCAGACTGTTCAGCCAGTTTCCTGACTTCTTCCGCCACAACGGCAAAACCTCTTCCCTGTTCCCCTGCCCTGGCAGCCTCGATAGCGGCGTTGAGGGCAAGAAGATTGGTCTGTTCGGCGATTCCGGTGATCACGGTTACAATTTGCCCGATTTCGCTTGATCTTTCACCAAGTGTTTTTACGGTATCCGCAGAAGCGCTCACCGCTTTGTCTATAGCCTGCATCTGTTCGACGGTCTGCTCAATAGCCCGGCTGCCGTCAAACGCAGCCTGTTTTGCCTGCTCAGAGGCTTCGGCAACACCGGCTGCATGCTCATCTACCCGACAGACATCGGAACTCATCTTTGAAATCTCATTTGATGTCTCTTCAACGCTTTTGGCCTGGTTATCTGCACCTGCCGCCACCTGCTCGATCGCCGCGGCTATCTGTTCGGTAACCTTGACCGACTCCTCCGTGCCCTGGCTCAGCTGCTGCGCAGCGCTGTTTACTTCTTTGGCTGTTCCCGCTACTTGCGACACCAACTGACCCAGCATGGCCAGCATCTCATTGAAACGTTCTCCAAGCTCCCCCATCTCATCCCGCGTGCGTATATCCGCCCGCACGGTTAAATCACCGCTTTGGGCCTTGCCGGCGACACCCGCCAGAACATTGACGGGCTTGCAAATATAGGAAGTAAATATCCAGGAAATCGCAGCGACACAGACAATCCCCAGCAACCCACAGAGCCCCAGCTTCATAGCAAAATCTAAAGCAACTTCCCTGTAAGGCTGATCAGGAACCCCCACATACCAAATCCCAATGATTTTTCCCGATGAGTTTTTAATCGGTTCATAAATTGCCTGATTTCTGTTCCCCACGACATCCGCTGCTCCCACATAGGTCTTCCCCTTTTCCAATACAGTTTCCGCAACATCAGGAGAGACCTTCGTCCCCACGGCCCGTTTTCCATCTTTCATGACGTTGGTTGCTACGCGAGTGTTTCCCTGAAAAATAGTAACGGTATTGTGCGTCGAGTTTCCTATGGCGTCAACCGCCTCATAATTGCCGTTGATCAGCGTCTCGCCCTTAAAAAGCTTCCCCTCTCGAATCTTCCAGGCGCCGGGATAGCATCTGTCCAGATAAGCGCCGCCCAGGTTCATGTCCCCCTGCAGCTTTTCCTGAGCCGCCCAGATGGTTTTTCCATATACCGTGTAGTAGCTGTAGATACCGATAGCAATAAAAAAAACAAAAAGAGCCCCCATAAAAAGTATCATCAATTTCCATCGCAGCCGTACCTTCATTATCTCCCCCCTATCATGCTGATTGAAGCATCTTATTTCAGACGAAGGGTCTTTCGCTCCATACGCTCAGCGGTCCTCCCCGCCGATCAGTCCGGAAACGGTTACAAAATCCCAGCCATCCCCGCGCAGCTCATTGATCAGAACAGGCAGCGCCTTTAGTGTCTGGGGCTTACCCTCATGCAGGAGAATGATCGCTCCCGGCTGCAAATCCTTCTTCACGCTCTCTATTATTTCTTCAGAAGTTTTATTTTTTTCCCAGTCTCTGGGATCAATAGCCCACATAACAATCCGCAGATTCATAGCGGCAACGACTTTCGATAACCCGGGGCTGATGTTTCCCCCGGGAGGACGCATAAGTTTGATCTCCTGCTGTGACCACTGGCTCAAGAGATCCGATGTGCGCGCAATCTGTTCTGTTATGGCTTTCTCATCACATTTCCTTAAATCAGGGTGATCGAAGGTATGGTTGGCGATTTCATGCCCCTCCCCGGCGATCATGGTCACCAGGCTGGGGTTTTTCTGAGCATGCCTCCCCACTAAAAAGAAAGTGGCCGGCACTTGATTTTCACGCAGTACCTTCAGGTAATCCAGAGTATAGCTGGAGGAGGGGCCGTCGTCAAAGGTGAGGGCCACCTTCTTGCCTGCGGCTGGAACAGAGCGCAGAATCTCTTCTCTGGGAACCGGAGGAAGCACAGTCACAGCGGGATCCTCTTCCCTGTTGGGAGACGCAGGATCCGCAGGTTTGCCGTTGGAAGCCTGCACCGGATCTAAACCAGCCTCAGCATTCTGCTCGACATCCTCACTCTGCTGCACAGCTTTTTTTCTGTCGCCGGCATCTATGGACAATACAAGCTGCATCATGAAAAGCTGCAGGCAGATCAGAATAACAAAAACAGGTATCATCAACCGCCCATATCGCGCTAAATTCGCCTGAGAATGTTCTCGAGGCAAGTTTCTCATCTCCCAATAATATCGAGGATAAATCTATTTTACCACAGAAAAGGAAGCCGATGTGACTTTTTCCGCTAATATATTTGAATACCGGCGGACCTGAGCTGCTCCTGAAAGGCGTTGATCTCATCCTGTGTGGCAGGGGGAATTCCCGCCAGAGGATCGCAGAGCCCCATCTCTTTCCATTTTATTGTTCCCAGTTTATTATATGGCAGGATCTGCACCGGGACCGCTCTGGGAAATGATTTAACAAGAGCAACAAAATCTTGCAGATCGGCGGAGGAATCATTGACGGTAGGAATAAGCACATAGCAGATCACAACTTCTGTTTTGCTCTGCACAACTAAGTTCAGATTCTTCATTATTTCTTCATTTCCGGCGCCTGTCAGCTCTCTGTGTTTCTTCTCATCAACAGCCTTTACGGAAAAAATGACCAGATCGGTATGCGGTAAAACCGTGAGTATATTTCCATGCCGACAAAAACCGGATGTATCCAGCGCTCTGTGTATCTCCAGTTCCCCTGCTTTAATAAACAGGTCTCTGACGAATTCCGGCTGCAAAAGAGGTTCGCCGCCGGAGACGGTGAGCCCCCCTCCGGAAAGATCAAAAAAGGGTTTATAATCCTGCAACTGCTCAACAATTTCCGTTACCGTCACCTGTTTTCCCTTTTTCAGCCAGGTATCCGGGTTGTGGCAGAAGCGGCAGTGAAGAGCGCATCCCTGCAGAAAGAGGACAAAGCGGATCCCCCCGTTGTCCACTGTGCCCAGCGTCTCTATTGAATGGATATAGCCGACGCTCATTACAGACCTCTGCCGAATATGGTGCGGCTGACGACCTCTTCCTGCTGCTCCCTGGTCAGCCTGACAAAATTAACGGCATACCCTGAAACCCGAATGGTCAGCTGAGGGTATTTTTCCGGGTGGTGCATGGCATCTACCAGTAAATCCCTGTCAAAGACATTAACATTAATATGATGTCCCTTCCTGAAAAAGTACCCGTCCAGGAGAGCTATGAGGTTGCGGACGCGGCTCTCCTGATCACGGCCCAAGCCGCCGGGGGTAATGGAAAAAGTATAAGAAATACCATCCAGGGCATGTTCATAAGGGAGCTTGGCCACTGAAGCCATGGCGGCCAGGGCGCCTTTGCTGTCCCGCCCATGCATCGGATTGGCGCCCGGGGCAAAGGGTTCCCCCCCCTTCCTGCCGTCCGGGGTACTCCCTGTTTTCTTTCCATACATTACATTGCTGGTAATGGTTAAAATAGAGTGCGTGTGGTGAGCCCCGCGGTAGGCGGGGTGTTTTTTCAATTCATGATCAAAGAGCCTTACCAGATCGACAGCGATAGTATCGACACGGTCATCATTGTTGCCGAATTTAGGGAAATCGCCGCTGATCTGGAAATCGACGATCAGCCCTTCTTCGTTAAAAATAGGTTCCACCCGTGCATATTTGATGGCGCTGAGAGAATCGGCGACAACCGAAAGCCCCGCCATACCAAAGGCCATCAAGCGGCCGACATGGGTATCATGCAGGGCCATCTGCAGGCTTTCATAGGCATACTTGTCATGCATATAGTGAATGACGTTCATCGTGGCGACATACCTCCCGGCCAGCCAGCCAACCATCCTTTGAAAAGCCGGCCATACCTGATCATAATGCAGAGGACCGGGACCGGCCTGATAAACGTTGGGGGCTATCTTCTCTCCGCCCTCCTCCTCCCGGCCTCCATTCAAGGTAAGCAGCAGGCATTTGGCGAGGTTGGAGCGAGCTCCGAAGAACTGCATCTGCTCTCCCAAACGCATCGCCGAGGTGCAGCAGGCAATTCCGTAGTCGTCACCGAAGATGGGGCGCATCAGATCGTCATTCTCATATTGCAGAGAACAGGTTTCAATGGAGACCCGGGCGCAGTACTCTTTAAACTTCCCGGGCAGTTCCCGGGACCAAAGAACGGTCATGTTGGGCTCAGGGGCGGCGCCCAAATTCTCCAGGGTATGCAGCATGCGAAAAGACGTCCTGGTGACCAGGCGCCTGCCGTCCTCGCTCATCCCCCCGATCGATTCGGTGACCCAGTTGGGATCGCCGGCAAAGAGTTGATCGTACTCCTTGGTTCTCAGGTGCCTGGTCAGGCGCAGCTTGATCACAAAATCATCGATCAGTTCCTGGGCGCCCTCTTCAGTTAAACCCCCTTCAGCAAGGTCGCGCTCTAAATAGATATCCAAAAAGGTGCTCACCCTGCCCAGAGACATGGCGGCGCCATTCTGCTGCTTGATCGCCCCCAAATAAGCAAAATAAAGCCACTGCACAGCCTCCGCCGCATCCGCCGCCGGCCTGCCGATATCGAAGCCATAAGCCTCAGCCATCTTTTTAAGGTCATGCAGGGCGTTGATCTGCTGCCTCACCTCTTCCCTCAGCCTCACCTTCCCCTCATGATCAATGTTCAGCAGCTCCGGGGAATTGAGATCAGCCTCCTTTTGGGCAATAAGCCGCTCCACACCGTAAAGAGGCGCCCGCCGGTAATCTCCGATGATCCTGCCCCTTCCGTAGGCGTCGGGCAAGCCGGTGATGATCCCAAAGTGCCGCAGGCGTCTCATCTCGTTCGTATAAACCATAAAAACCCCGTCATTATGGGTCACCCGGTATTTCATAAAAAACTCTTTCACTTTGGGATCCAGCTGCTCGCCATACTGGCGGCAGGCGTTATCCGCCATACGGATACCCCCGAAGGGATTGACCGCCCTTTTCAGCGGTTCATCGGTCTGCAGCCCGACGATGAGCTCCAGATCGCGCTCGATATAACCGGGCGGAAAAGCGGTGATCGTCTGAACGGTATGGGGATCAACCTTATAGACGCCTCCTCTTTTCTGCTCTTCGCGGAGCAATTCCCGGCATTTATGCCAGAGCCTCTCTGTTCGCTCCGTGGGTCCTTTCAGAAATGAAGAATCGCCATGATACGGTCTGGCGTTGGCCATAATAAAACCGCGCACATCGATATTATCTTTCCAGAGATCGCCTTGAAAAGTGCGATAACAGTCTTTTCCCAGTGTAACGGTCATCATCATCACCCCAGTGTTAGCATTTCCGGAGCGAGTCTAAATTACTCGCCATTACTCGCCGCCAGCCGGGCCGGCAACTTCCCTGATCAACGCACGGCGGTTGCTGATTTATTCCTTTTAAGGTTGACAAAGCTAATCATCTACTTGAAAATAAATAGTACATCATCTTTAAAATCGGAATTGGGTTAAAAGAGAGGTAAACTCGGTGCGTTATGCCATCATCAGCGACATCCATGCCAATTTAGAAGCTCTGCGCTCTGTATGCAAAGACATCAAGGCCCAGCGGCCGGACAAGGTAATCTGCCTGGGAGATATCGTCGGTTATTACGCGGACCCCAATAACTGCGTCAAAATATGCAAAAACTCCGGATATATCTCTATCCGGGGCAATCACGACGACGCCGCTGTGGGCATCTGCGACATCAATGACTTCAATCCGATCGCTCAGACAGCCCTGCTGTGGACTGCCCGGCGCCTCAAAGAGGAATACAAAGGCTGGCTGCGTGAACTGCCGGAAAACCTTGTTGTTGATGAGCAATTTCTGGCCGTGCATGGCGCGCCCTGGGATCCCTATTTTTATATCTTTTCCACGGACGGCGCCCTGCAGGCTTTCTCCTATATGCGGAGCCATTATCCCTCGCTCACACTTTGCTTTTTTGGCCATACCCATCAAAGGGCGCTCTACACATCGGAAGAAGATGCCGTCAAGATAACTGAGGAGGGCAAACGCTACACCCTCAGCGACCGGGGGCTATTCCTGATCAACCCCGGCAGCGTCGGCCAATCCCGCGACGGCAAACCAGGCGCTTCTTATATAATCTATAATTCAGAGGAAAAAGAGATAGAGTTTCGCCATCTTGCTTACAACATCGAGCTGACGCAACGCAAAGTAGCCGCGGCCAAATTGCCGCCGATGCTGGCCGAACGGCTCAGCCTGGGGTGCTGATCATTCTTTTGGCTGAAGCGAGAAGATCAGCGCGGTTATTCTTCTGGGGGTCATCCAGCACCTCCTCCCAGAGGCGCCGTAAAATTTCTCCGATCAGCGGGCCGGCAGGAACGCCTGTTTCCCGCATGATATCGCGTCCGTTTACAGCAAGCTCCCTCATCAAGAATTTATCACCCGAGGACAGGGTCTGTTCCATGCTCCGGGAAAATTTCTCGTATTCCTCCAGGGACTGCAACACTTGATCTCTGCTGTGAGCCAGAATATCCGCCAGGCGCACGCTTAAGAGTTTAGGGATCATCTCCCTGCCGATTCTAGCGATTAAACGACGCTGCCCGGCCGGCCCCATCTTCAATTCCAGCATGTGCTCTCTGACCAGTGTGACGACATCTTTGATCACCTGGCTGCTGCAGTGCAGTCTCCGTAATATCTCCTCCGCCATCTCCGCGCCCAGCACATGATGCCCATAGAAGTGGCCTCTCCCGTCATTCCCTCTGCTGTAACAGCGAGGCTTAGCCACATCATGCAGCAGGATGGCCAAACGCACCTCCAATTGCGACGGGGTGTAGCGCATAGCCTCCAGGGTATGCGTGAGAACCGTGTACTGATGAGAAGGGTGATACTGAGCAAACAGCCATCCCTCCTTCAGCTCAGGTATGATCATGAACAACAAGCCTGACTCCAACAGTTTTTCTAATCCCTGGTAAAAATACGGCGCCGTCAGGAGACGGCAGAGCTCGTCACGGATGCGCTCCGCAGAGATTCTGCCCAGCAGCTCCGCATTACCGGTTATGGCGAGCATCGTTTTATGCTCTACAGAAAACGCCAGCTCAGAGGCTATTCTTACCGCACGCAGCATACGTAGCGGGTCCTCAGAAAAGCGTTCCTGCGGGTCCCTCACCGCTCTGATCCGCTCTACGGTGAGATCAGTCATACCCTGGTAAGGATCGCAAAAAAGAGAGCGTACCGGGTCATAAGCCAGGGCATTGATGGTAAAGTCGCGCCTCCCCAGATCATCTTCAATCCGGGAAACAAAATCCACCCGTGATGGCCGGCGGTAATCACGGTAACCGGATTCCACCCGAAAGGTGGTAATTTCCAGAGGAAAACCATTCTTCCTGACAGTCACCGTTCCATATTTAACCCCGGTAAGCAGCACTCGGTATCCGCCCGCTTTAAAAATCCGTTCTACTTCCCGGGGCTGGGCGTCCGTAGCCAGGTCCCAATCCTGGGGAGGCATTCCTAAAATAATATCTCTGATACCACCCCCCACCACAAATGATTGTTTGCGATGGCGAGCCAAGAGAGCGCATGCTTCCCGTACCTCTCGGGGAAGTAAAAGCTTCATTAAATATAACTCCCTTACAGGAGCCGTTACTCTGCTCCAATATTTAAACAAATTCTCATTCAGCCGCCGAGCAAACTCCGCCACAAGCGCGCCTCTCTGCCCTCCCGCTGCAGATGATGCACGCCGTTTACCAGGATGCCGGCTTGCCGCAATAGCTCTTCGGCAGCCTGGCAACCCCCCGAACGCACGATCAAAGCTACGCCGCAGTCCGCGCTTATCTCCCGGGGAAGAGGGATCAGGACGGCTCGAGTCCCTTCTCGCTTACAGATCTTCTCAGCCTTTAAGGCGTAATGGGAGGAAGGGAAAGTCAGCACATCTACGGCACAGCTATCTTCCTGCTTTGCCACAAGAACACACCTCAAAATACAGTATTATATAATCTATAACTAATAGCCAACAGCATTATTATACCACTCTAAGAGGCCCGCAGGCATAAAAACACCTAACATAAAGACTTCATGCCCTTATGTTAGGCGGAAAGGGGGGATATTTACTACCCGCGGCATTCAACCCGGGCAGATTTGTGGGAGGTTAAATGTATGCAAAGAAAAACCATGGAGATTAATTATAATCAAATCCCTACAGGGTTTTGAAACCTCCATGGTTTCATTGCCGTTATAAAATTACTTTACCTCTTCCAGGATGATCTTATGATCCACCAGGGCTAATTCCTTAATCCTGGCTTTAATTATCTTGCGCTGCCCGAAAATGTTTTCCAGTACAAGACCGCCCTCCTGTGGCTCAACCCTGTCAACATTTTCAAAATACAGCTCTTCTCGATCACCCAAACTCAGATAGGCATGCGCCTCACACATCTGTCTTCACCTCCATCAATTCTTTTAACTTGTCAACCAACTTCTCCACCTGGTGCGGCAATGGTTCATGTTGTACTCCGACTACTTCTACTTTTGACAGTGTCAGAGGCAGTAACAATTTCTTTGCTTTACTGCCGGCAATAGCTTCGGCCATCTTTGCCGTCAATTCGCCCCTCATGGAATGAGCGAGTATAATCCCCAGGGGACCTACAATAACGTCGACTTCATTGACATTATGAACTACCGCATTTTCTCCGCTGGCGCCCTCATTGGCGCCTGCTTTGAGCATTAACGATGTAGCGATAGAATTTGTCCCGATAGCAATAATTTCAGTTGTCGGCGGGAGGTTTTTTCGCAGTTGGTCTGTAATCAGCCGGCCAATTCCTCCTCCCTGCCCGTCAATAATAGCAATTCGCATGTTATCACCTAACTGCCGCTGCCGTGCCCATCCCCCATTTCGCTCCTGCCGTCCAAACATCCTTTGACCAGATTACTGCGACGCCAAGGGCGACAACAAGAGTGAAGAGAGTTCCCACAATACCTGCGACAGCAGCAGCCACCTTTTCAATGTTTATCATCCATTCAGACCCGTAAAAATAAAACCACGAATACCCCTGTCCACTTCTGTGGAACAAAGAACCTCCGTGGTTCGTTTAGTCTTATTTTCTTTTGTCTTTTGTCATATATATTCTACCTGAAAGTCACGATTC
>DHAA01000057.1:0-3475 GCA_002397275.1 Thermacetogenium sp. UBA4966
TGCAATTTCCGGAGTAACCGCCATGAACACCATTATCGAGAAGAACACCTTCTCATCCAAAACAGGGGACGCCGCGGCCATCTACAACGCCCGTGTGGTAAAGAAAGATATCGAAGAGATCATCGCGGTCTAAAGGGCTGCGCTGTGAAGCTCCCTGCCTGCCGCAACGGCGGGCAGGGTATTTTTAAAAAACTTGGAGGAGGGAGCGCCATGGAGGACATTTTAGTTAAATTTGGAAATTTTGGATTTCCCGCCGTCGTAGCTCTGTATTTGCTGGTAAGGGTGGAACAGAAGCTGGACGCCCTCACCCTGGCCATCACCCGTTTGGAACAGGTGCTGTCGGTTCAGTTGCGCCCTGCGGAAGTAAGCGCCAAGGCGGTGGAGCGGGAAACGGGGATCTCGCATTGATCATCCCCTTGACAGGGGAACATTCGTTCGTATAAAATAGTGGGCATAAGGGGGTGGAAACCATTGGCAAAAGTACAATTTGCCGAATTATGGCCGCAGCTGATGGGTCTCGTCCCGGTTTACACCAGGGACGGGGTTAACGGTACCAATATCCTCCTGGAAAGGGATTCTGCTCTGTTCTGTGATCTGAAGACAAAAACACTGCTGACCAGGCTGTCCCATACATTTTTGATCGATCTGCGGCTGGCGCAGCATGCCTTTTCCCAGGTCTGCGGGCGGAAATACGCCATTCCGGTGGCTCTCCGCCCCGGCCTGGTCATGATACCTGTGCGCTCCCGCACGGCGCGCGTCAAGGATGACGGCACCCGGGCTTATCTGGTAAAGGACAAGATCCGGGAGTATCTGCCGCAGGGGGCAGGGAGGCGGCCGGGGAAGGGGCGCGGGCCGCATACAGCGCCGGGATCGCAGTCCGGGCGGCGGCAGGAGCAAAAGCTGCGGGAGGAGCCGCACGGAACCCGCATCGTTTTCGTGGACGACACCACTCTGGTCGTGCCGCACCGCTGGCCGAATGTGAGGGATGTGATGCTGGCCGCGGAGCTGGTGGAACGGGAAGCGGCCAGGCTGACGGGCCACCTGGCCGGCAAGACCATCTGCGGGGTGAGGGAGAGGCCGGAGGACTACGGCTGCCGCAAGTGCCCCCGCAAGGATTCCTGCTTTCCGGAGCAGGATAAATAGCGGAGCTTACCCGGATCTCGATGGTCAACCGTTTGGGGAGTTCAGATAATCTATAAGCTGTTTCATCTCCCGCTGCAGGGCGATAATTTCTTCTGAATATGGCGGTACTTGATTCTTGGGCTGCAGTGTATTTTGCATATGGAAGGATATTTTGAAGTTATGTCTAAATGTTTTGATTAAATTAACATGGTGGAATAAACATATTATTATTCGGAGAAGGTATTTCCTGTATATTGCGAATATATGTTCTTAAAAATTATTGATCGCACTCCGCCATTAGTATAGCAAGAATGTTTAGGGAGTGGGAATTTTGAAAACTGTCCAAATTAGGGACCCTATTCACGGTATGATCGAATTAAATGAAGGCGAAGTGGCGATTATCGATCATGAAGCTTTTCAGCGTTTACGTAGGATCAGGCAACTGGCGTTATCATATTTAGTTTATCCAGGAGCTACACATACTCGCTTTGAACATAGTTTAGGTGTAATGCATCTTGCGAGCAGGATCATGGATTCTCTATATAGACGGCCGATGATTTATAAAAGGAGGAGATCAAATGAATGGGCAAGTCGAATTTATGAAAGGAATCAACTTTCAGAAGCCTTTGTCTCTTTGCCTCATCATACTGGGCTTGAGAGTTATTTTATCTTTACTGAACTAAAAGAACGTTTTAAAAATAAATTCGGGAAAGACTCAAACCTTGTTCATGTGGATGATAAAGCCAGAAAGCTACCTACCAACCCATTTTTCGGCCTTAAAAAGCAAGAAGATGAGGGTGGAGATGATAGGAAATTTGCATGTATTGTAGTTCAAGATAAACATAATCCGGATCGCAATCACTCTATCTTTGTGCTGTCACTGCCATTACAACAGCTTTCGAAGAAGAACATAAACATTGTAAGGTTTTATGTAAGTCATGACATGAAAGATGAGGCAGTTTTGTGGTGTGATGAGCAGCATGCTCAATTAAAACTCAAAGTATGTAAAATTGAGGAGGGGTGGACATAATGCAGTTAGAGGGACTTATTGCATATTTAGTTAGCAAAAGAGATGTTCGCGGAAAAAGGCATTACAAAAACTAGTATATTTTTGTCGTGAGGCAGGGGTACCTATTCATGCCCGGTATCGCATGTATATCTATGTTGTGATAAATTCCTAGAACTGTATAAACCCGAGATTGAATCTAACAGTGAAAAAATCGACAGAGTATTAGAGGACTTTGGGGACTTTACGCCCTTAAATTTAGAACTGTATGCCACGGTACATTTTATTGCTAGTTCCATGAGACAAGCCTACGGAAAGCCAGGGGATGTTGTCGTGGACGATGTCAAAAAAGCTAAAGGCAAAAAGTTTACTCGGGATCAAATCGAGGATGCTTATAACGATCTTATAAAGCAGGGTTGGTTACTTAAGGAAGTTGAAATATAAACCTAGCAGGATAGCGAGCAAGTACAGGAGATGTCAAATATATTGTCTATTGCATCGCTCTGGATAGAATTTCTGCATGGCCGGAAACTGTGGAAGACCGTTATTCTTTATTGTATTGCTCTTGTTCCCCTTTCAGCTTGCGGATGGTCGCCTGATCCAGGCCGGTGATCTGAGAAATTGTTTCCAGGCTGACGCCGGCCCGTAAAGCCATTCTTGCTGTCTCTTTCTTGCCTTCAATCTTTCCCTCTGCTTTGCCCCTTTGTTCCGCTCTCAGTAAAGCGGAAGCACGGTCGCTCTCGGCGAGCATGCGGTAGCGATATTGGGGCCTCGTCTCTTCATCCTGGCTGAGCCGATCTAATTCTTTGATTGCTTTGTTGATGATGCTGTCACTCTTGGCAATTTCCTTCAATTCTTCCTTCATTTTTCGTCTGTCATCAGCAGTAGGACCCGCCTCTACAGAGGAACTCCGCTTATTTTCAACTCTCCGGTTTTCCATCTTTATGACCACTCCTTTCTGTAAAAGGCACAAAACGGGCATGAAACCGTCGACAATTGCGTGAGGTTTGCTCACAACACCATATGTTGCACTGCTCCTAACTCAATTCGGTACTTTACACACAGGCTGACTGTTTGGAGATCTGACGGTGATGCTATATAGGGCATGCCTATGGTAAAAGAGACTTTTAGTAGCGGAATCATTATACATATTGCAACAGGTAAGGAATAGCAGTGAATTTTTATATGCATACTTGAAATCATCAACATAGAAAATACAATTGCTTAATGTTTGATCTCTTTAAGTTCTGCATCGGTTAAACCCGTAAGTTTTTTCACCTTTTCATATTTCATGCCGTCGCTGAGCAGCGCTCGTGCTACTTCCTGGATGCCTTCTCGTTTACCTTC
>DHAA01000057.1:3675-4711 GCA_002397275.1 Thermacetogenium sp. UBA4966
CCTTCCCGTCTACCTTCCCGTTTCCCTTCCTCTTTGCCTTCCTGGATACCTTCCAACAAAGCCTGCCTCTGCATCTCTTCCAGTATCCGTTCGACGTTGGAGATCACTTTTTTCACCTCCCGGGGATCTTTTTCTTGCAGTATGCCACTGATTTCTTCTTGATAGGGCGGGGGCGTTTTGCGCCTGATTACGTTGTTCAGCCATGCGGCTATCTGCCGGAACTGTTCCGGGGTCATCCCCTCTAATACCTCGGCCAGTTTCTTGAGCCGTGACGTCAGCTCTAGGGCGCCTGGAGCCTGCTCCAAATAAAATACGCTGGAGATCACGTTGGACGCCTGTTGCAGGTCTTCTTCGCTGTAGCGGACGATATCAAAAAGTATGTAAGTGAAGTCTAGCAATCCGGCAGTTAATCTCTCTTGTCCTGTTTGGTATTCTCGGAAGCTTTTGCACGCTGTCCAACCTCCGGCGCCGTTGTAGAGTACAGCGGGAATGATGGCCGGCAGCCGGAATTCTTTGCGGCGCTGTTCTTTTTTCGGGGTGTTTTTGCAGATATCCCGCCAGATCTCTACCATGTACTGCAGCAGCCTGAAGGGCATGGTGTGATCGACTGTAGACTGCAGTTCCAGGAGTATGTAAAAGATGACTTCGTCTCCTCTGAGCCGCAGCCTGTAGACGATGTCGGCTTCTTTGCCGCTGTAGTCCTGCAGAATATATGACCTATTGACCAGCGTCAGATCGTCTTCTTTTATTTCATGCACCCAGCCTTCTTTAACGAAGGTCTGCAGCAACTCTAAGAAGGTTTTGCTGTTGGTTAAAAGTTGTCTGTATCCTTTGTCGTGCGGGTTATGAACAGGGCGTTGGCCATTCTTGCCTTTGTCGGACAACATGTTCACTTCCTTGCGTCTGACGCCTTTATTATACCATGGACTCGGCCGGCTGAGAAGGGAGTAACCAATCAGGGGGACGGTTCCAGTGATGTGACGTAGTGCAAAGTTAATCAGGATTGAGTTTCAAGTTGATCATAATCTGGTGATAG
>DHAA01000154.1:0-1563 GCA_002397275.1 Thermacetogenium sp. UBA4966
GGTGATCTACTTTCCGGGATGCCATGTCAATTATCAGCAGCCTGAGGTGGGGAAAGCATTTCTGCAGCTCCTGGAGCTTTTGGGGGCGAGGGCTTTGGTTTCCCCGCGAATCTGCTGCGGAATGCCTCTCTTGGCCGCCGGAAAGCGTGAGGAAGCCCAGCAAGCCTTTAAGCAGAATATCAATTATTTCAAGGATTATATCGACCAAGGCTATAAAATCGTCACTACCTGTCCATCGTGCGGCCTGGCGCTGAAAAGAATTTATGTTGAAGAATTAGGGCCGGGGGTTGCTCAGTTGCTCGCCGGAGCGGCCTATGATTATTCCGAGTACCTGGAGACATATGCCGGCCGCCTCCAAGCCCTGGCCAATCCGCTTCAAGAGCGGGCGGTTTATCATCTCCCCTGCCATACCCAGGCCCAGGGAACAGGAGTGACAGGGCTCAGTTTGCTGAGGGCGATCCCCGGCCTGGCGCCGGATGTTGTGGAAGGCTGCTGCGGGCAGTCGGGTACCTACGGATTTAAGGCGGAGAACAGGAGGGTTTCTCTGGCCGTCAGCCGGTCGCTAGAACGCCGGTTGCTGGCCATAAACCCTGCACTGGTCATAACCCCCTGCGGCTCCTGCAGCGACCGTATCAGCTTCAAAACCGGCTTGAGGACAGCGCACCCGGTGCAGATACTGTTAGCCGCGGTGGTTAGGGAGCGGAACCAGCCGGTTTGAGCAGGTCGGTCAAAGGCTGATTAGGAGAATTGTCCCATGATTTGTGATTAATAGAGGAAAATTGTCGGTCGATGTAGAATCTATTTACTCTATTGGAAGAGCAGGCGGGAGGAAAAGGTGAAACAGGAGGCTTACAGGATTTAATGGAAAAGGAACCAGGAGCACAGAGGCTGCGTTTCCGCGTTCGCTTTGCCTACAGGGTTTCAGCCGGACGCTTTCGGATATTGACGAAAAGAAAAGATATTAAAAAAGAGGCGGCTGCAAAAAGGAGAAAGAAAGTAAACATACTCCAGCAGGTTCCGGTAAAAGGTATCGAAATTTTGGAGATCGATCCTAATCATACGGTTTGCTTGAAGGAGGAAGAGGGGCGGGGTGTGGCTTATGCTCCTGTGGAAGTCCTCTTTGAGGCAGATTCCCTGGAAGACGCCATACCCTTCCTCATGTCCAATGATTTCAGTAATGTGGAATTGATCTGCCCGGAACAGGTTGCTCTCAGCACACAGGCGTTGGAACAGGTTATAGAGAAGATGCAGGATGAGCTGGAGGGCTATCGTTCCCGTTTGAAAATCCGCTATGGTCCCGGCAACGGCGCCTATCTGTTAAAAGATTTGCTTGAGGCCGATAATCTCCCGAATACTGATTTTCTGCCGAATGCCGGTGTTCCTCCGGAGTCGGATATTCCGACAGAAGTCGACGAACTGCCGGAGGAAGATGCCGATATTCTCCAGGAGCCTGATGCTCCGGCGGAAAGCGCCGCCGCGGAGGACGCTGCTGAAGAAGAACACCGGAGCAAGTTGGAAGATACGGAAGATTTCTGCACAGACAGTTTGGCAGATGATGGAATT
>DHAA01000154.1:1824-22068 GCA_002397275.1 Thermacetogenium sp. UBA4966
GCCTGGAGTGGGATCTGGAAATTATCGCTGTGCTGGCGCTCCTTCTGGCAGGGATTATCGCCCTGGGTGGAGATGGCTGGCTGCATTACCTGCGAATAGCGCTCGGCCTCCCCTTTGTTCTGTTTTTCCCCGGATATACGCTGATCGCCGCGCTCTTCCCCAAAAAAGACGACCTGGATGGAATTGAGCGGGTTGCCCTAAGTTTTGGGCTGAGCATCGCTGTGGCCCCGTTGATTGGATTGGGTTTAAATTATTCGCCCTGGGGGATCAGGCTGGCGCCGATCCTTCTTTCTCTGATCGTTTTTATCCTCTGCATGGGTGCAACCGCCTTCTTCAGAAGGGATAGACTGCCGCGGGAGGACCGCTTCTGCCCCACATTTGAGTTCGAGGTTCCCATCTGGCGAGAGCAGCCGGTTTTGGATAAGGTTCTTTCCATTGCTTTGATCGCCGCCATTCTATTTGCCGCGGGGAGTATCTGTTATGTGGCGGCTGTGCCCAAGACCGGGGAAAAGTTTACAGAGTTTTATATCCTGGGGATGGACGGCAAAGCGGAAGGGTATCCCCGGGAGCTGGCGGCAGAAGAAGAGGGAGAGGTTATTGCCGGTGTGGTCAACCATGAATACCGGCAGGAAAAATACTTTGTTGAAATTAAAATGGATGATCTGACGCTGCCCAGAAAGGGTCCTATAACTCTGGGACATGAGAAGAAGTGGGAAGAGGCCGTTACTTTTTCCTATCCCGGAGCACGGGAGAATTTGAAGGTTGAATTCCTTTTATACCGGGAGGGGGATGAGAAACCATACCGAAGCCTTCATCTCTGGGTGAATGTAAAATAGCGGCGGGGAAGTTTATAGAAAGGGCGGGGGAGCGGTTGATAGAAAGCCCGTGCGATGATTTGGCGATGGGAGCGGATTCAACATATACGCATGCCGGATATTTCCCTTGGATTTGCCTTTTGGGGATAGCCGGTGCGGAAACAGTGACCGGACACTTTAATATTCATCTGGGATTGATTTTTCATTTTATTCTTCTGGCCGCTATTCTCTGCCGGGCGGTTTTTTCATTGCATCGGCTGGAGATGGGAATCGCAGAGGAAGGAGCGCCTTATCATTTTTACCTCAGCCTTGCCCTGGCGCCGCTGATCAGGATTTTGAGCCTGGCTTTGCCCCTTAAAGCGATCCCTCTTCAGTACTGGTATCTCTTCGTGGGGGTTCCAGTACTGATTGCCGCCTGGCTGTTGAATAAACAAATCGGTTTCAGCCGGAGAGATATTTACCTGTGCCTGGGGAAAGGCGGGCTGTCCCCGCGGGGGGTTGCTCTGCAGCTGGCAGCTGGGCTGACCGGTTTTCTGATTGGTTTTATGGAATTCTATGTTATACAGCAGCCTCAAATGATTACCTCGGCATGGGGGGATAAACTCCTTTTAGCAGTGTTTCTGCTTCTGTTCGCCGGCTTTGCGGAGGAACTCATTTTTAGAGGGGTTATCAGAAAGGCTGCCGATGATTTTCTGGGCAAGGAACTGGCGGTGGTTTACGTCAGCCTTGCCTTTGCCTCTATGTATATTTCTTACTTATCCCTTGTTTACCTGTTCTTTGTCTTTGGGACGGCTGTGATTTTTACGTTGATCGCCCACCGTACAGAGTCGCTGCTAGGGATAGCGTTAGCTCACGGCTTAGCTGCCGTTACTTTTTTGATCATTGCTCCGCAGCTTCTTGTTTAGCAGGTGGCAGTGTCTTGGGAAGGAGGGAACATACAGGTGATTTCCAGCGTTACCCCTGTGACCATAACAGCGGTCAGGAATGAGGCCTTGTCTTCCAGAATGGGGCTTACAGCGTCGCTTGTTCTGATTATACTGCTGATCGCCAAAGAGTTGGCCGGCGCCGGCATTGATTCCGCGGATAACCCTAAAGGCGCCGCTCTGTCGCGCGCGATAGACAGCGTTCTCAACGTTCCTATCGTACCGCTGCTCATCGTTTTGTTGCTTTCGGTAATTGCCAGGGTTTTCGAGGTGCTGCAATAATCATAAAAAATATGGTCCCATAAAGCGGCGCTTTGTGATACAATTGATAATTGATTTACTAGAAAAGCCTTTTTCCGCTAACATCTGCAGAGCGGAGCACGCAGGGGCTTTTTAAATTGGCATATAATTGCTCCTTCATTCGTCACAAGCCGGAATAAAAGGGGGGCGCCGTAATTAAATGGATTACGATGTGATCGTCATAGGCGGGGGGCCTATAGGTTGCGCCGTGGCAAGAGATATAGCGGCTGCGGATTTCAGGGTGCTGGTGGTGGAAGAACACCCTGCGATCGGCGTTCCGTTGCGCTGTGCCGGGCTGGTCAGTTCCCGGACACTGCAGCTTTCCCGGGTTTCGCCAGAAGTGATCCGGCACAAACTGACCGGGGCGCGGGTGCATGCTCCCGGGGGTGAGATGCTGAAGCTGTATGGCAGCAGGGTTTACGCCCTGGCTGTGGACCGCGTGGCTTTCGACAGGGATTTGGCCGGACAGGCCGCGGCCGCGGGGGCAGAGATGGCGGACAGTACGCGGGCGGTTGACCTGAAGCTCATTCCCGGAGGTGTGAGCGTAAAACTGCGGCACCGCGGCAATCTGGATGAAGCAAAGGAGCTGACCTGCCGTTTGGTTGTGGGGGCGGACGGATACGGGTCTTTGGTAGCCAAAAGGCTAAGGGTCTTGCCCGAAGGGGAAAGGCTCCCTCTTTATGCGGCGGAGGCGTATCTGCCGGGGAGCGAAGGGCAGATCGTCGATATTTTTTTAGGCAATCAGGTGGCGCCCGGCTGGTTCGGTTGGGTGATCCCTACAGGAGAAGGTACGGCCAGGATAGGCATCGGAGCGCCAAGGCGTCCCTATGAATTCCTGCAACAGCTCGCGGAGAAGCATCCCGGGACATTCCGGGGGATGCGCATCCTCCGCTGCACCAGCGGCTATGTTCCGGTTTATTTCCAACACAGGTCTTACGGCCCTCATTCCCTATTGGTTGGAGATGCCGCCGGCCATGTCAAACCTATTTCCGGAGGCGGACTCTATTTTGGGCTCAGATGCGCCCGGCTATGCGCTGCCACAGCGATAGGCGCCCTGCGGAGCAATGATTGCAGCGACCGGTTTCTGGCACGTTATCAAAGGGATTGGGAAGAGACGGTGGGGCAAGAGATTCGTTGTGGTCTGAGGCACCGCAAGGTGTTTTTGGATCTGAGCGATGAGGATATGGATCAATTGATCAGCTTTTTTAATAAGCCTTACTGGCGCCGGTTGATTTTAAAGTATGGCGATATCGACTACCATTCTAAACTGGCCGGCAGGCTGTCCAATCTCCCGCATTGGGCTAAACATTTTTTTAAAGCCGGCGTTAACATGATGTTGGCCGGATGCGGCGTCTCCAAGATTTTTTAAAGTAGTTATTCTTTTACCATACTCCAGTTGGGGGCCAGGGGTTCCGTCGTATCGGCATGACCCAGAACGGCATCTTCTTTCTTCCCCTCAATGAGGAACTGCACTTTTTCAATTCCCGGCAGTTTGGCCAGTGAATTGGTGATAGAGTAAAGGGTCATGGCTTCTCCTGCCGAGCCCCCCCAGTGCTTTGTCTGGAACTCCTGATTAAAGTTTACATAAGCTATGCCGTCGACAACTTCCAAAGATATCAGTTTTGCTTCTTTCGGTACGGTCTGAAAAACGTCGGATTTGCGCGGTCCCTTGATCAACTCGTTGACAACTGCTTCCTCCAGTTTTTTGTTCCCTGCCGTGACCTCTCGCTCCTCCGGGACGAGGTACATAGCGTCCTTGTCTGCGAAGTAGAGAGTGGCCTTTTCCATGGTGTCTTTGGGTTCTGCGCTTATGTCAGGCTTTGAGGCGCTATTTTCTCGGCCATCTTTATCTGAAGTATCCGCTGTTTTTGTTTGGTTCTCCGGCTGTTCTGTAGTTCCCAGATTATTGCACCCGGTAAGGGTCAGCAGGACGGTCAAGGCTAAAATAAAAAACCCGATGGCAATTTTCCAGCTCAGACTTCGCTTCAGCATTTTCCACATCCCCCTTTTTTTAAATCTATAAGGCTCCTTTAACAATATAACATTAAAATGTGTCATGAGTATCATAGATTGTTACAATTCTATTACATTATTCAGCGGATAAAGCCTATCTGTAACTTATATCCGAACTGTCTATCCACATTAAGCGTCAAGGACAGAGTTTTTACTGTGTTCTGGGAAGACGGACCTCAAAAGCTGTTCCCTCCCCAGGTGAGCTTTGCACATTGATCGTTCCCCCATGGCGCAGCACCGCCTGGCGTGCGATGGCCAGGCCGAGTCCGGTGCCTCCTGTTTCACGGTTGCGGTCGTGGTCGACGCGGTAGAATCTGTCGAAGATACGGGGAAGGTCTTCAGCTGAGATACCTATTCCCGTATCCTTTACCCTGACCAACAGGAAATCCCCTTCGATATCAGCGGTTACTGAAACCGTTCCCCCCCTGGGGGTATAGTGTACGGCATTGCTGACCAGATTGAGAAGTATGCGGGTAAATAGAGATTGATTTAACTGCCAGATGATCTCTCCATCTGATCCGGTATGCACCATGATGTCGACCCCTGCCCGCCGCGCTTCCCCTGAGACCAAACCCGTAATGTGCTTAAGAAGCGCCCCTACTTGCTGTTCGCTGAACTGAACCGTATTGTCCGGTTCCTGTAGTTTTGTCAGTTGGAGCATATCGTTGACCAGAGCGGATATGCGGTCGGCCTCGGAGTTGATCTCCTGCAGGAAGTCTCTGTAAACTGCCGGGTCCTGCTCATGGCTGTCGATGAGGGATTGGGAGAGGACCTTGATGGCGCTGAGCGGTGTCTTCAGTTCGTGTGAGGCATCCGCCAGGAAGTGGCGCAAAGTACGGTCAGCCTCCTCCAGCTTAGCCGCCATTTCGTTGAAGTCCTCCGCCAGCAGGCCGATCTCGTCTTTGCTGTTGATGCCGACGCGCTGGTCGAGGCGCCCTTCTGAAACCTTGCGTACCGCAGCCGCCAGCTTATTGATCGGGCTGGTTAATTGAACCGCCAGGAGCAGGCTGATCAGGAGCGCGGCTATCCCCCCGATGACCGAAGAAAAAATCATCAGCCTGCGGGTACTCTCCAGGTTGGCATATATCTCTTCCAGATCAGTTACCAGCATCACCGCTCCGGCTGTTTTTTCGGCGCGGACAATAGGGACCGCGGCATAGAGCACGCGCTCGCCGTTTTTCAAGCTGTGCACGCCGCTTCTTTCTTCCCCTTTTAAAGCTGATTTAACTTCTTCAAAGGAGAGGATTCGTTCTTCCAGCCATTCTTCGGTAAAGGAATCGGCGGCGACCCGTCCCTGGCGATCAAGAACGATAACCCTGGACTGCATCTGTTCCCCGTACCACTTGATGAAGCCGACAGTCTGTTCGTAATCCGACAGAAGATAATCCTGCCCGGCTAAAGCGATGATGTTGGCATTAGCCAGGGTTTTTGCTTCCTGATCGGCCAGGTAGTTTACTTCCAGCGCGCGAATAACCTGGCTGTTGATCAGGAGCAGGATAATGGCGATCACCAGAAGATATGTTACCGCCAGTTTAGTGTGTATCCTAAAGCGAGGCTTTTTCACCGTTTTTCTCCTTGAAAGGCATAACCTATCCCCCACCTGGTGATGATCCAGCGGGGACGGGCGGGGTCCGGTTCGATCTTTTCCCGCACCCGCCTGATATAAACATCGACAACCCGTGTGTCTCCGAAATAATCTTGCCCCCAGATCTGTTCCAAAAGCATCTCTCTGGTAAAGGTAAAGCCGGGGCGTTTAGCCATTTTGACGAGGAGTTCGAATTCCCTGACCGACAAATTCACCGTGTTGCCGGCGACAGTTACCAGACGGCGGTCGATGTCGATATGCAGTTCCCCGAAGGTAAGCGTGTCTGTTTGCGGGGATGCTGCAGAACGGCGCAGAACAGAGCGTATCCTGGCTACCAGTTCCCTGGGGTTAAAGGGCTTTGCCATATAATCGTCGGCGCCGAGCTCCAGCCCGATGATCTTATCCACATCATCCCCTTTAGCGGTCAGCATAATAACGGGAGTTGTATTTCCCTGCCGCCTGATGCGGCGGCAGACCTCCAGCCCGTCGATGCGGGGCAGCATCAGGTCGAGGATGATCAGGTCCACCTTATTGCTGTGCAGGCAATCCAATGCCTCCTGGCCGTCGTAAGCAGCCTGGACTGTGAAGCCCTCTCTTTCCAGGGTGTATTTGAGCCCCTTAACAAGCGCTCTTTCATCGTCGACGATAAGTATCTGCAGTGGAATCCCTCCAAAAGTTTTCATCTGCTGGGTATTTTATTGCACTTGTATTATTCTTGTCAGAGAGTTATATTCCTGTTAGGTTTTGTTGCCAATGTTTATTTATTCACTGATGTGGCGGTTGGCTGCCGAAATGTACAGCCGCCCTATTTTTCTGTAGATCCAGGGGCTGATCATAGAGCGGGGACACCGTTCCCTGATCCGGCATGGCGTACTGATGGACTATGTTTTTTCCGGCAGGAATTGCTCTGATTTTGTTGAATGATGATATAATATTATCGTTATGCTCACTGCGCGGCGGAACGCAGACAGGAGAGTATATAACTGTTTCCAAGGAGGTTATAGGTTATATTATGGATAAACCGGTGAGATCTACGGCGTCGCCCGGTAGGGATATTTACGAAGACGAAATCAACCTGAGGGATTTGCTCCTTGTCCTATGGAATTGGCGAAAGCTTGTATTGGCAATATTTCTGGTGTCATTAGTGATTGGAACCGTGCTTTCATTCGCCGCCTCTCCGGTATATCAGGTCCAGGCAAGGGTGTCGTTGGGCAATTTTGCGGCAGATACCACCAACATCCAGCCTAAAATTACTCCGGCAACAGCGAAAGAGATGCTGCTCGGCAGCGACCTGAGAGAAGAGGCGTGGGGGAAAGGAATTAATGCAGGCGAACTTGCCGTGCTCCCTGTTGAAAACACGAATATATTGAAGATCACCCTAGATACCGGGGACCCCCGTCAGGGAGAGGATTTATTGGATAAACTGGTCGCGCTTTTCAGTGAAAAAGCAGGGGCGCAGTATGAGCGTTCTGAAAAGCTGTTAAAGGATGATCTTGAGCGTACAGGGGGAGAACTACAAGAGCTGAATAAGAGTATCCAGCAGACGCGCGGCCTCCTGGAGGACCTGTCTCAAGCTGAGTTATCAGATAGCTCCCGGATACAGCAGGCAGGGCTGCTCGATACCTTATCCCGTTTTACTGAGCAGCGAGATAAACTATTAGAGAATAAATTAAATTATGAGCAGAAGTTAAACAGCATGGAGGGTATCAAGGTGCTGGAAAAACCGGAGGCGCCTTCCTCACCGGTTGGCCCGCGCAAGAAACTGAATATCATGATAGCCGGGGTGCTGGGCTTGATGGTGGGAGTTTTCGCGGCGTTTGCCGCGGATTACTTCAAGAGAAACCCGTTTGTTCCGAGCGCTTAGCTTGTTAAAGATGCCGGCGTCCGTTTTAAACAGAAGATGATTATTTGATTGCTGGAGAACAGCAGGGGTGAAAGAAATTGGAGCGAGCATTGCGTACAGGTGCGTTTTTTATTTTAGATGCTCTATTTATCAATATAGCTTATCTGGGGGCGTTGGCCCTTCGCTTTGATGCCGTGATCCCCGGGGAGTATGTGGCCCATTATATCATTTTTGCCGCGGTGGTCACTGTAACTACTATCGCGGTCTATTACTTCTGTGGATTGTACAAGAAGATGTGGCAGTATGCCAGTGTCAGGGAAATGTATAACGTGTTGATCGGTGTGACTGTCGCCACCCTGGTTGTTATCGCCGTATCCTATATCTTTATTTATCCGGAAAGCGGTATGAGTCCTATGCCGCGCAGTATTTACCCTATCGCCTGGTTGATCAGCCTGGGCTTAACCGGAGGCAGCAGGTTTGCGCTACGTTCGCTGCGTGAATACCGTAACGGGGCTGCTCTCGTCAGGGAACAAACGGCTGACAAACCCGCGGAAGCGAAGCGTGTTCTGATCGCCGGGGCTGGAGAAGCCGGCGCCATGGTGGCGCGGGAATTGCGCGGCCACCATAGCCTGGCCATGGAGCCGGTTGGTTTTATTGACGACGACAACCGCAAGCAGGGCCTTGATCTTTTCAGTATTCCTGTTCTGGGCAGGAGAGAGGATATCCCCAGGTTGGTCAAAGAATATCAGATTAATGAGATTATTATCGCCATGCCCTCGGCCCCCGGGCGGATCATCAGGGGAATTGTCGATATCTGTAAAACGGCGGGGGTGAGGGTTAAGACTCTCCCAGGGGTCTATGACCTGATCGACGGCAAGGTATCGGTCAGCCAGCTGCGGGATGTGCAGCTGGAGGACTTGTTGGGAAGGGACCCGGTGCAGCTGGATATGGAGAGCATAGCCGCCTACCTGGAGGGGAAGGTGGTGCTGGTCACCGGCGCCGGGGGGTCTATCGGCTCCGAGCTCTGCCGTCAGGCTGCCCGTTTCCGGCCCGGTGCTCTGGTTCTCTTAGATAACACTGAAAATAACCTGTTTGATATTGAGCAGGAACTATCTGAACGCCTCCCTGAGCTGAGGCAGTATGGGGAACTGGCGGATATACGGGATGAGACGCATATCCAGCGGGTTTTTGAACATTATACTCCGCAGGTGGTCTTTCATGCGGCGGCTTACAAGCATGTTCCTCTCATGGAACGCTTCCCGGAGCATGCCGTTTCCAACAATATCCGCGGCACCTACAACGTGGCCTCCGCAGCCAAAAAATACGGGTGTGAAACCTTTATTTTCGTATCCACAGACAAGGCTGTCAACCCCACCAGCGTGATGGGCGCCTCAAAACGGGCGGCGGAGCTGGTGGTGCGCTATTTCAATGAGATGTGCAGAAGGGATAAGATGAAGAGCCGCTTCGCCGCGGTGCGCTTCGGCAACGTTTTGGGGAGCAGGGGGAGTGTGATCCCCACCTTTAAGCGCCAGATCTCCGCGGGCGGCCCGGTCACTGTGACACACCCGGAAATGCTGCGCTATTTCATGACCATACCGGAGGCGGTTCAGCTGATCATTCAGTCCGGATCCCTGGCCAAAGGCGGGGAAATTTTTATCCTGGATATGGGGGAACCGGTGCGCATCCTTGACCTCGCTCAGGACCTGATCCGGCTCTCAGGGCTTACCCCGGGCAAGGATATCGACATCAAGTTTACCGGAATACGCCCTGGCGAGAAGCTGCGTGAAGAGTTGTTCACCGATCGGGAAAAGATGGGGGCTACCAAGTACAGCCGCATCTTTATAGCTCAAAACGGGGACGCTTCTCTGGAAGAGGCGCAGCTGCTGCTGAACAAGGTGCGGCAGGGCTACGGGCTGCATGATTCCAGTGAAGCGAGGGCATTGTTATCCGCTTTGTTCCCGGCCGTCAATCATGAGCAGGATCCCCTGCAGACAAGAGCGGGGCGGGATTTGGCACAAGTTTGTGAAGAATATTAACCGGAAATTAATCAATTGTGAAAAAAGGAACAATCTCTGTTTTGTCGAAATTATATAGCTGTTATTGCATTTTACTTTGTCAGGAGGAAATTAAATGACGGTCAAAAAACAAAATTCAGACGCAGTTGCTTCGGAACTCAAAGAAAAAATATGCGCCAAATCCGCAGTGGTATCTGTAGTGGGGCTAGGTTACGTCGGTTTGCCTCTGGCTGTGGAAAAGGCCAAGGTAGGCTTCAGGGTTCTGGGAGTGGAGCAGAACCCGGAGCGCGCGGATAAGATCAACCGCGGGGAAAACTACATCGGCGATGTCCATGATGAAGAGCTGAAAGATATTGTGCAAAAAGGGCTGCTCACAGCGAGCACCAGCTTCGACTGCTTGACAGATGCCGATGTGATTATCATCTGCGTACCCACCCCCCTCACGGAAAACTATGACCCGGATATTTCTTATATCGTCAGCGTATGTCAAGAGATCAAGCCACGGCTGCGTCAGGGGCAGCTGGTGACTTTGGAGAGCACCACCTATCCGGGCACCACGGAGGATGTGATCCTGCCGCTCTTGCAGGAGAGCGGGTTGCAAGTCGGGGAGGACTTCTTCCTGGCCTTTTCACCGGAGAGAGTAGACCCGGGGAATAAGCGTTACACGACGAAAAACACATCCAAGGTCGTGGGCGGAGTGACCCCTGTTTGCCTGGATGTGGCCAAGATTTTTTACGAGCAGACGATCCTCAACGTGGTTCCTGTCTCCAGCCCCTCTGTGGCGGAGATGACCAAGGTTTTTGAAAATACCTACAGGTCGATTAACATAGCGTTAGTCAATGAATTGATGCTGCTCTGCGACCGCATGGGCCTTGATGTCTGGGAGGTTGTGGATGCCGCGGGGACGAAGCCCTTTGGCATTCAGTCCTTTTACCCCGGCCCAGGCGTAGGGGGGCACTGCATCCCCATTGACCCCTTTTACCTCACCTGGAGAGCGCGTCAGTTTGACTTCCACACCCGTTTTATTGAGTTGGCGGGTGAGATCAATGTTCAGGCTTCTTATCATGTCGTCGATATCGTCTCTCGCGCCCTCAATCAAGCAGGCAAATGTATGAACGGCGCCAGGGTCTTTGTGCTCGGCGTCGCCTACAAAAAGGATATCAGCGATGTTCGTGAGTCTCCCGCTTTGAAGGTAATTGATCTGCTGAAGAAAGAGCATGCAGACGTCTCCTACCATGACCCATATGTCCCGGCCCTCAGGGCTGAAAAACCGTACGATTGGGGGATGAATGGGGTGGAGTTGACTGCCGAAAGGCTGCGGGATGCCGACTGCGTCTTGATTGCTACGGATCATTCGGCTATTGATTACGATTGGGTCGTAGAAAACGCAAGGATTGTGGTGGATACACGCAATGCCGCCAAAAATGTTAAGAATCACAGGGAAAAGATCGTCAAAATATAATAAAAATTTGGTGAAAAAAAATGATTTCCAAAACAGCGGTAATTGATGCCAAAGCCAAAGTAAGCCCTCAATGCAGCATCGGGCATTACTGTGTTATTGAAGAGGGAGCGCTATTGGAAGCGTGTGTACAGTTGGGTAACCATGTCGTCGTCCACTCCGGGACAAGGGTGGGCGCCGGCACAATAGCAGGGGATGGCTGTGTGCTGGGGCGTGCGCCACGGCCTGCCTCGACCAGTACAGTAATGCAGCGGGAACTGCCTCCCCTGGTGATCGACAAGAACTGTACAATCGGCACAGGCGTTGTTCTCTACAGGGGCACGGAGATCGCGGAATCCTGTTTTTTGGGGGATTATGCATCTGTCAGGGAAAACTGTACGCTGGGAGAGGCTGTGCTCGTCGGGCAGCGGGTTGTTGTGGAAAACAACGTGCAGATCGGCGGCTATACCAAGATCCAGAGCGGGGCCTATATTACGGCCTCCACAAAGATCGGGGAGCGCGTCTTTATCGCTCCCATGGTGACCACCACCAATGACAATTATATGGGGCGGACTGAAAAGCGCTTTGCCGAACGGAGCGGAGCTATTTTTGAGAAGGGCTGCCGTGTGGGAGGGGGAGCGACGATTCTCCCCGGCGTTACCGTCGGTGAAGAGGCTTTTGTGGCCGCGGGGAGCATGGTGACCAGGGATGTTCCCGCCTACCGGCTGGCGATGGGGACCCCCGCCCGGGTTGTGCGCCCTGTTGCTGAGGAGGAGCTGATTTTTCAGCAGCAAGCACAAAAAGCCAACCAGGAGGAAGAAACCGCTGTCCCCAGTTTTGATTTAAAGCGTCAAAATGCTAAACTAGAGGGCGAAATAGCAAATGCGCTGCACAGGGTCGTCGCCGGCGGCTGCTTTATCCTGGGGGGGCAGGTTCAGGCTCTGGAGGAGGAGATTTCCCATCTCTGCGGAGTAAAATATGGTATCGGGGTAGCCAACGGCAGCGACGCCTTGCTTCTCGCTCTGCTGGGCTGCGGCATTGCTCCGGGTGACGAGGTGATCACCACCCCCTTTACCTTTTTTGCCACCGCGGGCTCTATCGTGCGTGCGGGAGCTGTTCCTGTTTTCGCGGATATCGACCCCGCAACATATAATATTGACCCGGAAAAGATAGCAGAGAAGATCACTCCCCGTACCAGGGCGATTATGCCGGTGCATCTCTTCGGCCAGGCGGCGGCGATGGACAGGATCATGGATGTCGCCAAAAAGCATGGATTATTCGTCATTGAGGACGCCGCGCAGGCTTTCGGAGCGAAGTACTTGAACAGGCCGGTGGGAGGGATGGGGGAGGCGGGCTGCCTTAGCTTCTTCCCCACTAAAAACCTCGGCTGTTTTGGGGATGGAGGCATGGTCGTCACCAATGACGAGCAGATTGCGGCCAGAGTGCGCATGTTGCGGGTGCATGGGACAAGAAAGAAGTATTACCATGAGCTGTTGGGTTTCAACAGCAGGCTGGATGAGCTGCAAGCCGCTGTGCTGCGGGTGAAGCTCCCGTATTTTGCCGAGTGGGTCAAGAGCAGGCGGGATCATGCCGAACTCTATGGAAAATTATTTAAGGCAGCGGGCCTGCCGGCGGGCGGTTATCTGGAAACACCCGCTTGCTTGCCCGGCTCTCTGCACACCTACAACCAATATACGATAGCTGTCAGGAAACGGGATCAATTGATGAGTTTCCTCAAACAGCGGGGGATCAAAACGGCGATTTACTATCCCCTGCCGCTGCACCTGCAGCCTGTTTTCCAGAAGATGGGACATAAAGCAGGGGATTTTCCTCATGCAGAACAGGCGGCGGAAAGCGTGCTTTCACTTCCCATTTTTCCGGAGCTGACAGCAGATGAAGCGAGGCGGGCGGCAGGAGCGATAATAGAATTTTATGGAGATGAAGCTTAAGTGAAGAAACTGAATTTCGGGATCATCGGTTGCGGCAGAATCGCTTACAAACACGCCGAAGCCTTCAAAAATAATGAACAGGCGGATCTTTTGTGCGTCTGTGATATTATCGAGGAGAGAGCCGTCCGGTATCAAGATAAATATGGCGCCGGGGATCACTTCACAGATTACCGGCGCATGCTGGAGCAGCCGGGGTTGGATGCGGTCAGCATCTGCACTCCCAGCGGCATGCACGCCGCAATGGGTATAGCCGCGGCAGAGGCGGGAAAGCATGTCGTCGTGGAAAAACCGATGGCCCTTTCTCTGCAAGATGCAGACGATCTGATCAAGGCCTGCGAGGAGCATGGGGTAAAGCTGGCGGTCTGCTTTCAGAACCGCTTCAATCCCCCGGTGCAGAAGCTGCGCCGCGCCCTGGAGGCCGGCAGGTTCGGCAAACTCACCCATGGGAGCGCGGTGATTCGCTGGTTTCGCCCCCAGGATTACTACGACCAGGCGCCCTGGCGGGGAACCTGGGCGATGGACGGCGGCTGTCTGATGAACCAGTCGATCCATAATATCGATCTTCTGCAGTGGATGCTGGGCCCTGTGGAGTCTGTTTGCGGCTACACCGCCACCAATCTGAGGAAAATCGAAGCGGAGGATGTGGGTGTGGCGGTATTGAAGTTTAAAAACGGCGCCCTGGGGGTCATTGAGGCCTCGACCACAGTTTACCCGGAGAACCTGGAGGAAACGTTGTCTATTTTTGGAGAAAAGGGCACGGCAGCCCTCGGGGGGATCGCTGTGAACAAGATTGAGACCTGGAAGTTTGCCGATCTCACTGAAGAAATTGGGGAGCCGGAGCATCTGCAGCAGGACGTGCCTAATGTCTACGGTTACGGGCATGAGGCCTTGATCGGGGATTTTATCGAAGCTGTGCATGATGATCGAAAACCGTATATCGACGGCAGAGAAGGGCGCAATGCTTTAGAGGTCGTTCTCTCAATATATCAATCAAAGATCTAGCGGTAAAGAGTCCAGATTACCATACCGCTTATCCTGGCGTTGCTATTCAGAGGCGGTCTACCAGCCTTGCTTTCGGATTACGTCCCGGACAGCCATCTCGGCTTTGCAACAGGTTCTGTTCTGGACTGCTGCGGAACTCACTGATACAATAGTGATCTTTTTCCGGCCTCTGACTTCAGGCCTCCGGCATCCAAATGAAGAGGTGAGTTGTTTGTTATATCTGGCGGTGTCCTTTTGTGTTTTAATATTATCAATATATTTATTTAAAAAAGCCGCGGGAACATTGTCCATTGAAAAACTAAACATGATTTCATATATATTTTATTTCAATATTATTATTCAGTCTTTTATCGGAGCGAATCTGGGTATACTGTATTTGGATAATCATTATATAATAAGCAGGATACAGGATTTTGATATACGTTTTAAAGTTTGGTTAGCCGTTTTGTACGTAATGATTACTTTGCCTTTGGGCATGCTGCTGGTAAATAAAATTTTTCATGTTCGCTCTTCGAAATTATTTGATGGATACCTTAACAAGCCGTTACAGCCTGTTTTGTCAAAAAAAGACAGCTATGTGCTGTTGGTTTTTTACGGAGTGGCGCTTGTTTCCATTGGAGCGGTTATTTACACATATACTCATTTAGGCGGTATTCCCTTAGCAGCTTTATTCAAAGGGGCGGGATCGGTTGAGTTAGCTAAAATGCGCATAAGCGCCTCGCGCGGTTTCCAGGGCAACGAGTATATTCGCAATATACTAGCTTTAGGGCTTGCTCCGATATTAGCATATATTGCCTATGCCTACTACCGGCTTTTGCGGGATGCGCGTTCTTTATTTACTTTTATTATTCTATTCATTAATGCCGTATTTATTTTAATATATGATTTCTCCAAAGCACCGGTAATTGAATTTTTGATTGGCTTTATCTTTATTGAAGTTTTTATAAACAAAAAAGTAAGCATGAAAAAGATCGCTGGTTATGGCCTATTCGCTGTTGCTGCCGTTTTATTTATGTACCGGTCTGTTATGGGGGCTTCAGTTGGCGATTTTTTGCACTACAACGCGGGTCCTGTGGGTCGTTTGATCTTATCGCAGCTGGCGCCATTATATTTTCATTTTTACTTATTCCCCAGCCATTATGGTTTTTTAGGGGGAGCGAGTTTCCCTCCGCTTATTTTAAGTATTTTTGGGGTGGATCATATCCGTTCTGCACGCTTAGTAATGGAGTATGTCAATCCGGCCGGCGTAGCGGCGGGCAGCGCGGGTGTGGCCAATACTCTGTTCATAGGCGAAGCCTATGCGAATTTTGCTTTATATGGCCTGTTGCTGTCTCCGTTTATCGTGGGTTTTGTTATTCAATTGTCGTATATACTTCTTCAAAAAATGCCGAAAAATCCCATTTGGGTTGGCCTATTTTGCTGCCTGTCCTACTCCTGGCCGGTCACAGGGAGTTTTGTAGATTTTATTTATAATCCTGGACTTGTTATTATTATTCTTGTTTTGATAGCCACCGCATTGGGCGGCGTCGCCTTTAGAAGTTATTATAATGGTTATCTTAAGGAGCGGAAAACTCGCTATGCGCATCATCTTTCACCTACCGTTAGATCTTGAACACAGCAAAATTATTTCCGGCGTATCCGGCAGCTACCTGAGACCTTTAAAAATGCGCCAGGCTTTTGAGGAATTAGGTTGCGTTGTAGATACTGTTTGGGGAAGTGCATCAGAAAGAAAAAAACAAATTCAAAAAATCAAAATGAACGTGAGCCAGGGAATTAGATACGACTTTATTTATTCGGAATCATCAACTATGCCTACTCTGCTGACAGAACCCAGTCACCTGCCCATATCTCCTTCTATTGATTTTGGGTTTTTCCGTTGGGCTAAAGGAATCGGTATACCGGTCGGACTTTTCTATCGAGATATACATTGGCGTTTTGATCAGTATAAAAAACAAGTGAGTTGGTTAAAACGCTGCGTAGCAGTGCCCTTTTATAATTTAGATTGGATATTCTATGAGCGGTTAATTGACTACCTCTTTTTACCGAATTTAAAGATGTTAGATGAATTGCCCAGGCGATGGCCAAAAGATCGTGTTTTTGCTCTGCCCCCCGGAGGTGAATTACTGTCTGCGGAAATGCCGATAGAACACAGGTTGCAGGAAAATTACCCTTTACGGCTAATATATGTAGGGGGTGTCACGCCGCCGCTGTATAATTTGTCGCTTGTTTTTGGTGGATTAGCGGAATTCAGTTCTGAACAATATGAATTAACCATATGCTGCAGGAAGAATGATTGGCAGAATTGTCAAGAGAGCTATAATATACCTTCTAACCGGACGATACGTATAGTTCATAAACAAGCTGATGAGCTCAAGCGCCTTTATCTTAATAGCGATGTCGCACTATTATTATTCAAGCCTTTCCCATACTGGGATTTTGTATTGCCTCTTAAACTTTTTGAAGCAATTTGTTATGAAATTCCTGTGTTAGCCGGCGCAGGCACCGCGGTGGGTGATTTTGTGGAAAGGGAAGGAGTGGGATGGGTAATAAAGCCTGAACATAACAGCTTTCAACGATGGCTGGAATTTATTATTCAAAATCCTCATGAAGTAGAAAAAAAGCGTCATGTTTTGAAAAAAAAGGCTGCGCATCACACTTGGCGAGAACGAGCAAGAACAGCGGCAAAAATTTTGTTGGGGGGAACTTAAACAATGAAAGTTGCTGTTTTAGCTCCTGGGAATTCGATTCACACCGTTAAGTGGGTAAATGCCATGGCGCAGCGCGGGCATGAAGTACACCTGGCGACGATGCATAAAGCCCTGGAAGCTTTACATGAGAATATAGTTGAGCATCCTTTACTTTTTCCTTCTCCTATAGGCTATTATATGAATGTGTTTTCATTGAGAAAGCTACTCGATAAATTCGTCCCCGATCTTTTGCATGCCCATTATGCGTCAGGATATGGGACTTTAGCGCGTTTATGTGGGTATAAGCCCCTGCTTTTGTCGGTGTGGGGCAGTGATGTCTATGATTTTCCGGAGGAGAGCCGCCTGAAAGAGAAGATTCTCGAGAAAAACCTTGCCGGTGCAGACCGTATTTCTTCAACCAGCCACTGCATGAAGATGCAGACAGAAAAATACGTGGAAACCAAATCACCCATCGAGGTTATTCCCTTTGGCGTAGATACAGAGGTCTTTTATCCTCAGCCAAATCGTGACGCTGAACAAATCACAATAGGCATGGTAAAAAAGATGGCCCCTCATTATGGGCCGAAGTACCTGCTGGAGGCATTTTGGGCCATCAATAAAAAATATCCTAATTCCAGGCTCATTTTGATCGGCGGGGGGCCTCAAGAAAGGGAGTTGAAGCGGCTTGCTCGTGACTATGGGATTGCAGAGAGCTGCAACTTTGTCGGTCCTGTTCCTCATGGAGAAGTACCGAGATGGCTGAACAAATTTGATATTTACTGCGCGCCGAGTACACTGGAAAGCTTCGGAGTGTCCGTTGTTGAAGCATCGGCCTGCGGATTGCCGGTAATCGTATCCAGGGTCGGCGGTCTCCCTGAGGTGGTGCAAGAAGGCAAAACGGGGCTGATCATCCCTCCAAGGGATGTTCATTCTCTTGTCCAGGCATTAGAAACCCTCATCTCTGATCAAGAATTGCGGTTGAAGATGGGCGCGGCCGGTAGAATTTATGTCCAACAGCGCTATGATTGGAAGTTTTGTGTTGATAAGATGGAGCAGCTATATTATCGAATGATCGACGAATAAGAAGCAAGTATCGTAGCAGTCTATCTGGGGAGAGACGGTGATCGCATAAGTGAGAAGCAGTAACGCGGCAAAGCCAAATTTACATGTTCTGCTGGCGCCGTCAGCATATCCTACACGCTCGCACCCGGTCAAAGGTACTTTTGTTCAGCAACAAGCCGCGGCGGTACGCCGGAGCGGAGTCAAGGTAGGGGTTATTTACCCGGATTTTCGCAGCATACGTGATCTGCGTGTGTGGGCTTTACCAGATAATCATTTTCAAATCGGATTTGCTCAGGAGTATGGGATCCCCATCTATCGTTTTTGCGGATGGAATATCCCGCGTTTGCGGCTGGAACCGTTTTTGTGGAGGCTGGAGGCCAAAAGGCTTTTTAAACGTTATTTAAAGCAATATGGAAAGCCTGATTTGATCCATGCTCATAATGTTCTTTGGGGCGGCGTTGCAGCTATGGCCATAGCTGAGGAAACAGATATCCCGTTTATGGTAACGGAGCATGCATCTTCCTTTGCACGCGGCTTAATCCGTTCATGGCAGGCGCCGTTCCTGCGACAGGTTATGAATAAGGCTGACTGTTTGCTGGCGGTGAGCGCTAAGTTGGCGGAGCAGATGCAGCCCTATGGCGAAGGCAAGAAAGTAAGTGTGCTTCCTAACGCTGTTGATACGGAATTCTTTGTCCCTCCCTCTGTACAGAGGAATGATCGCCCTTTTCGTGTCCTCACTGTCGCTTTATTGACTCCCGTAAAGGGTATTGATGTACTCTTAAGGGCTTTTGCCCAAGCATTTAGCCATCATGAGAATGTTGTCTTAGAAGTTGGCGGAGACGGCAAACAGAAAAAGTATCTTCAGCAACTTGCCAAAGACTTAAATATAGAAAATCAGGTACAATTTCTGGGCTTGCTTTCCCGGGCGCAGGTTCGCGATGCGATGTGGCGGGCAAACATTTTTGTGCTGCCCAGTTATGTGGAGACCTTTGGCGTGGTTTTAATAGAAGCTATGGCTACAGGGCTCCCGGTGATCGCCGCCAGATGCGGCGGTCCGGAGGATATTATCGAACCGGGGGTGGGTTGGCTGGTCAGCCCCGGCGACGCGGAGCAGTTGGCAGTTGCCCTGACTAACGCTTATGCGTCCTACAGGAAGATTAAAAGTGAGGAACCCTACATAAGGAATTATACGGTAAACCATTTTAGCGGAGGGATGATAGCAGGCGCGTTATTAAAACACTATCATGATATTTTAGAAAAAAAAGCGCCCGACATCATTGAAATTAAGAGATGACTATGCTAAATAAAAAGAAAATCGTACACTTTTCTTCTACTCATCCTTGCTTCGACGTCCGCATCTTTGTTAAAGAGTGCAGAACTCTGGTAGAGGCGGGCTATGACGTGGTTTTAATAGTGACCCATGACAGGGACGAGGTAGTGGAAGGGGTAAAAATAAAATCGGTTCCAAAACCGAAAAACCGGTGGGGACGTATGTTTAAAACGGTTTTGGATATATATAAGAGCGCCCTGCAGGAGGATGCGGCTTTGTACCATTTCCATGATCCGGAGCTGATACCCGCGGGCATTATGTTACGATGTAAGGGTAAAAAGGTGGTTTATGATGTTCATGAAGATTTACCGCGGCAAATACTGACCAAACCTTGGATCAATCCTTTATTGCGGCGCGCGGTCTCGATTGGCTCCGGCATAATCGAAAAGAGCGGCGTCCGTTTTTTTAATGGAGTAATAGCGGTTACTCCGGAAATTGCAGAGCGTTTCCCAAAGGACAAAACAACAGTGGTGCATAATTATCCTATTATAGGAGAGCTGGAGGCAGCGGATGCCGTGCCGTATGGTAAACGCGAGCCCATCGCCGCTTATGTCGGCGGCATAACCATGATCCGCGGTATCAAAGAAATGGCGGAAGCGGTGAGATTAATACCCAAAGATTTTGCTATAAAATTAGTGCTGGCAGGCAGTATCACTGAAAAAGATGTGAAAACAGCAGTTAGCAATGTAGATTCTCGGGTCAATTTTATAGGATGGCAATCAAGGGAACAAGTGGCGAAGCTGTTGGGGCGCTCGCGAATAGGCCTGGTCCTCTTTCAGCCGGCGCCGAATCATGTTAACGCTCTGCCCAATAAACTCTTTGAATATATGTCCGCCGGTTTGCCTGTTCTTGCTTCAGATTTTCCCTTATGGGGAAAAATAATCGACAGCATAGGATGCGGGCTGTCGGTCGATCCGCTTAATCCAAAGAAAATCGCCAATGCGGTGCAGTGGATGCTGGAACACCCCGCGCAGTCGGAAGAGATGGGAAAACGCGGGCAAGAAGCGGTATATGAACAATTTAATTGGGACAAAGAGTCTAAAAAGCTGCTTTCCTTCTATGAAGAGATACTGAAGAGTTAGCGATACTTCTCTAGAGAGGTTGGAACCGTATTGAAGATAATTTCCGTGGTAGGCGCTCGTCCGCAGTTTGTGAAGGCTGCCTCTGTCTTGCGTGCGTTTGAGCAAGGCAATCATGAATATGGAGAAAATATTATGGAAAGCGTCTTGCTTTACGGCGATGGGCGCGCGGGGAAGAGAATAGCATCGCTTTTAGGGATGAT
>DHAA01000002.1 GCA_002397275.1 Thermacetogenium sp. UBA4966
AGGCACAAAAGCCCCAGGGAGCAGAGCGCCTGCAGAAAACGTTCTGCCGCTTGAGGATCCCACTGCAAGCGGTCCGCCAGTTCAGCGGCGGTCATGCCTTTTTCCGCCAGAAGGGCAAACAGGCCGTTCTCTATAGCTGTAAAGAGAGCCGCCGAATACCAGTAGGCTGTGGCCAGATCCTCCAGATACTGAGGCCCTGCTTCCTGAGGTTCAAAATTTTGAAAGAACAGCTTCACCGCGCATACTCCTTCGATTTATTCCTGGCAACCCTGCATTCTTCAAAGGTCATCATCTTTCCGATCACCGCCGCGGCCCCCTCGAGCAAACACATGGCCAGCGCGGCGCCTGTTCCCTCGCCCAGGCGCATGTTCAGACTGAGCACAGGCGTCAGCCCCAGGTCTTCTAGCATCATGCGGTGCGCATACTCCATGGAACAGTGTCCGGCGATCATGTAGTCGACAGCATGCGGAGCGATACGCCGCGCCAGCAGCGCCCCCGCGGTAGAGATAAACCCATCCACCACCACAGGCGTCCCACAGTAGGCGGCGCCGAGAATTACCCCGGCAATACCGCCGATTTCAAAGCCCCCCACCTTGGCCAGCACATCCAGCGGATCAGAGGGATCCGGTTTGTTCAGCTGCAGGGCCCTCTCAATCACTTGAATCTTCTGCTCCAGGGCGTCGTCACCGATCCCGGCGCCCCGCCCGGTGGCCTCCCGTACCGGCAGACCGGAGAGGGCGGCAAAAATGGCGCTGCTGGGGGTTGTGTTTCCGATACCCATATCTCCCGTTCCCAGTAATTCTACACCATCCCGGACAAGACCTGCCGCGATGTTAATCCCGGCCTCCAGAGACTGAACGGCCTGCTCTCTGGTCATCGCCGGCCCTGTGACCATATTCCGCGTCCCATAGCCAACCTTGCGGGAGAGGATCTTGCCCGCTGCTACCAGATCCTCAAAGTCCCGGGCGACACCCATATCCACAACGATCACCTCTGCCCCCGCCACCTCGGCCAGGGCATTGATCCCCGCGCCCCCGGCCACAAAATTGTAAACCATCTGAGGAGTTACCTCTTGAGGGCAGGAGCTTACCCCCTCTTCAACAACACCATGGTCACCGGCCATGGTAACGATCGCTTTTTTTCCCACAGAAGGCTTCAAGGTTTCCTTGATCGCCGCCAGCTGTTCGGCCAGATCCAGCATCCGGCCGAGACTCCCGATGGGAATAGCCAGGTTATTCAGGCGTTCTCCGGCTCTTGTTCTCCATTCTTTACTGACCGGTCTGATGCCCTCTATAACATCCTGCAACCGCACTGTCATCTTAACTGCCTCCTCCTCTAATTTCCTCATCTTTCCGTGTGGGCGGCAACCTTAACGGAAGCAGCGCCTTTCATCTTGACAATAGCCAGGTAGAGCATCCCGCTCACCACCATGCTCAAAAAATAACTGATATCCGCTCCCCCTAAATTCTTAGCCAGCGGTCCCACAAAGAAAACCGAGTTCATGAAAGGGATGGAGATCAGCACGCCGCATAGAAAGGAAAGAATCCCCATCCAGCCGAACGAACAGCGCTCCATTGCCGGGTTTTTCTGCCGGCAGAAGAAATCGCAGAGCACCACACCCAGCCAGGGCGCCACCCAGTAGGAAAGGAGCAATAAAAAGTTGCTGTAAGTATCCGCCAGCTTACCGGTGCCAAAAGAAACCAAGAGCATCGCTGTTCCACCGATGACCACCGCAGAAAGCCAGCGTTTGATAGGAATACCCATAGACTGCATGGCTAACCCGCCGCTGTACATAGCGACCGCATTGATCGGAAAAATGCTGAGAATAATGGTCAGCAGAGCGGGAATCGTAAAGGCGCCCATCAGAGTAGAGAAAAATTCCATGGGACCTGTCTGAACGCCCAGCGAGGCGGTCAAAGCGCCGAGAATCTCCAGCCAGGTGGTGACCGCCAGCATCCCCAGATAGGTAAAGCGCCAGACCTGAAGCTTAGAGGTTTTTTCAGGCAGGTACCTGGAATAGTCGGCGCCGATGGGAGTATAGCTGATCTGGTAGGAAAAAGTAACAGCGACAGCGAGGATAAATATCCCCCAGCTGAAGCCTCCGGCGCCGTGACCATTTACCGCAATCACAGCCGGCAGGTTCTTTAAAGCCACCACAGTCACCATCACGAACAAAATGCCTACGATAATGGACATCCAGCGTGTAAAGGTATGAATAAAATTGTAGCCATAAATGGCGATCAATAAACTGGCCAGCGTCAAAATGAGCAGCGCCGCATGGTACCCCAGAGGCGCCAGCTTCTGCAGGGCCATTACCGCCAGCACCAGGTTGACCGCCAGCCAGCCGGTGTTATTCATTAGATTAAAGATGGACAGACCGGCCACACCCATTTTGCCAAACACACGCCCGCTGCCTGGAATGACCGGCCGCCCCAGACTGGGGCCCATCGCCGAGGTCATAGCCAGAAAAGCCGCGCCGGTAAGATTACCAATGATGATTGCCAGAACGGCATATTTCAGCGACAGGCCAAATTCGATACCTAAAAACCCTGTAAACCAAGTGACCACATTGAGATTGGTCGCAAACCAAAGCGTGAACATTTGCTTTGGCTGCCCATGCCGTTCTTCTTTCGGAATCTTCTCCACTCCAAAAGGCTCAACCTCCATCACCTTTTCCTGATAAACGGTCTCTGACAAGGCCATCCCTCCGGTCTAGTAAAATAAAACCACTCAGCGCTACCCGGACAACAAAAAAACCCACACTGAAATCAGCGTGGATTTTACCATCACCCAGCTTAACACTACCCCACCACGAGGAGTGATTAAGTTTTTTCAGGCAGGTCTCCTGACTTCGCAGCTTAACCTTCTCTGACCCTTCCCGGTATGGTAAGCCACCCGGTGGCCATGTCAGAATCGTATCTGCTTACAGTGGCGGGTCCGTCCGGGAATCTCACCCGGTTCCCTATTCTCCCCTGCGGGGCGCCTGAAAAATACGCATATGCGGTTGTAAATATTATTATACCGGTAAGCGCCGATTTGTCAAGAAGTTATTCTGACAAAAGCTGACAGTAGGTCTTATTATAAAGAGCATCTCCAGAGAATAAAGAATACGCCGATAATTATAAGTATCGTGAGCACCCTTGTCAGACAACCGCCTTTTGTTAACATCCTAAAATTCCAGATCGTCGAACGGTTGATTGAATCTGCGAAATTAATCATAGGATGTTTTTTATATTCTTCTATCTGGCGTTTATCCAGCTTATCTTTTTCATCTTCTAAATCCATGTTACATCCCCCCTATTACCTTCCACACCCCTATCATAACAGAAACCAAACGGCCCATAAATATCCTGTATCAGTTCATCCAAGTTTTTTCAGCTTCATTTAAGGTTCGCGCCTTACAATAGAGATAAATATCTCCCTATAAACGATATATGGGAAAAGGAAGTGTGAAAGTGATTGAAGTGAAAAACCTGACCAAGAAATATGGCGAACAAATGGCAATTGATCATTTGAACTTCACCATAGAAGATGGCCGAATCTATGGCTTTCTTGGCCCAAACGGAGCAGGCAAGAGCACAACGATGAATATCATGACCGGGTGCCTGGCCGCAACGGAAGGAAGCGTAACCATCGATTCATTGGATATATTTAAAGACGCGCAAAAAGCGAAGAAAAGGATCGGTTATCTGCCCGAGCACCCGCCGCTCTATCTGGAGATGACCGCGGACGAGTACCTGCATTTCATCGCTGAAGCAAAAGGGGTGGAAAAAAAGCTGCAGGCAGGAGAAGTTACCGCGGTCGAAAAGAAAACGCAGATCTGGAGCGTTAGGAACCGCTTGCTGAATAACCTGTCCAAAGGTTACCGGCAGCGTGTGGGAATCGCTCAGGCGCTGCTCGGCAATCCGCAGACGATCATCCTGGACGAGCCGACGAACGGTTTAGATCCGAGACAAATGATGGAGATCAGGGACATGATCCGTGAACTCGGCAAAGAACACACCGTCTTCATCAGCAGCCATATCTTATCCGAAATTAAAGAGGTCAGCGATCATATCCTGATCATTTCACAAGGCCGGCTGGCCGCCAACGATACCCCTGAAAACCTGGAGAACCTTATATCCGGAAAGGCAAAGATGCAGCTGCTCGTCAAAGCCTCCCGGGAAGACGCAGAACTTCTGCTGCAGTCGCTTGACGCAGAAATAAAATATATCTTATCGGAAGAAAACGACGACGAATCGTCGATTTCCCTTTCTTATCCGAATTCAATCGATATCAGCGAAAGGATTTTCTCACTGTTCAGCAAAGCAGGAAAGCCGATTTTGGAAATGTATAAAGAAAAAACCAATCTGGAGGATGTATTCCTGGAGCTGACAGAGGAAAGCGCGGAAGCTGATGAGGAGGCGGCAGCTGATGAAAGCGATCTTTAAACGAGAATTGGCATCCTATTTTCAGAATATGTCCGGATATGCATTCTGTGCATTTGTACTTTTTTTTGCCGGCATTTTTATCTATATCCTCAATCTGAGAGAAGGATATCCATACTACGAATATGTCCTGAGCAACATGACTTTTGTGTACTTGATGGCCATTCCGGTCCTGACAATGCGTTCTTTTGCCGAGGAGCGGAAACAAAAAACAGATCAGCTTCTCTATTCTCTCCCGCAAACCGGCATGAAGGTGGTTCTCGGGAAATATTTTTCCATGCTGGCAGTCCTGCTGATTCCAATATTGATCATGGCGATGGCGCCGCCGCTTCTCAATCTGTACGGCAAAATAAATCTTCCGTCCGCATATGGGGCGCTTTTCGCTTTCTTCCTGCTGGGAGCGGCTCTGACAGCGATCGGCATGTTTTTCTCGTCTCTCACCGAAAACGGGATGATCGCGGCGATCGTCAGCTTTGTGGTGTTCCTGATCAACTATTTTACAACTACCATTGCCAACAACATTTCCGCGGCGGCAGGAGCTTCGCTTCTCATGTTTACGGTACTGATCATTCTGCTGGCGCTGCTGACCGCTTACCTGACCAAAAACAAAACCGTGGCTGT
>DHAA01000023.1 GCA_002397275.1 Thermacetogenium sp. UBA4966
GCGTAAAATCCCAGCGGCACGATATAGAATACCAAAAGCGTACCCTTATCCCGCAGGTCCATACGCAGCTGTATGAAGAGCTGCTTGAAAAATGCTTTCATGCCGGTTCGCCCCCTTCCACAATCTCCAGAAAACGCTCTTCCAGAGAGGGACGCTCCACCCGCAGGTCTTCCACGGGGTCGTCGGCATCTATTGCCGCCCCCAGCAGTTCCATCACGGCTGACGCTGTATCCTCGCACAGCCACTGAGCAAAACCCTCTGTCTCGTGCAGATAAGTAGCCAGGCGGATGCCGCCCTGTTTCAGCAGGCTGCCGCGGCGTGTGCGCAAAGTAATACGGGTTTGCCCCCTCCCCGCAGCCGTCACCTGCTCCGGGGTACCCAGTGTCGCCAGCCTGCCGTTGATCAGTATGGCGATGCGGTCGCAGAGCGTTTCTGCTTCCGCCATGTCGTGGGTCGCTAAAAGCAGCGTCACCCCCGACGCTTTCAGCTCCCGTATGGCGCCGTGCAGCTCCGCCCGGCCCTGTACGTCTACACCCGCCGTAGGTTCATCCAGCACCACTAGCTTCGGGTTTCCAGCCAGGGCCAGCGCCAGCTGCAGCCTGCGCTTCTGCCCTGTCGATATCTGCCCGTACTGTCTGTTTTGAAGCCCGGCTATTTCAAAGCGATCCAGCAGATCCCGCCGTATTGCTGTGCCATGCCACGCGCAGACAAGCGCCATCGCCTCCCCAACCAGCATCGTCTCGGGCAAGGCGGAGGTCTGCAGCTGCACGCCGAGCGCCTTGCGCAGCAAACGGCTGTCTTTCTGCGGATTCAGGCCGACCGCCGTAATGCTGCCGGAACTGGGCAGGCGCAGCCCTTCGATGCATTCGAGGGTGGTTGTCTTGCCGGCGCCGTTAGGTCCCAGCAGCCCAAATACTTCCCCTTGATACACATCGAAGCTGAGGCTGTCGACCGCCTTAATCGCTCCGTATCTTTTCACCAGATTTCGTACCGACAAAACAGAGTCTTTCATTTGATTTGACCCTCCATTCCAGGCAAGGTAATGCCCTTCTGAACAATATAATACCCAAGGGCGGGCGACAAGAGTTCCTGTATGGCCAGCTTCACGTCTCCCACTTCCTCAGGCCAGCCATCTATGCCGTCGCCCACCTTGAGCAAGGAGGAGACGAGAGCCGGATCGCCTCCTGTCAGCGTCATCACCATATCCCACCAATCTTTGGCGAGCTGTTGTCCCTCAGCTCCATACGGATCAGCTCCGCGGCTGTGCAGCTCTTTCAGGCGCAGCAGCAGAAACATCCAGGCGTTGCCCGGCGCATCCCCGGTATCGTGTGTTCCGGCTGTGCTCACCAGGGCCTCCAGTTCTTCCTGTTCAAAGTGCTTCATGACAAAAGCAAAAAATTTGTCCTGTTTGGTAGCGGACAGTATAGCGACGACCATATTCATGGAAATGTCTTTGTTTTGGCGGATCTTATCGATAGCTTTGTCCATCAAGGAAGCCGTTTCTGTTAAATACTTGATTTGCTGTTCCACTATTTCTCTTTGTTTTTGCAGTACCTCTGCAAAATCCTGTGCTGAACGGATGGACATCAGCCTGTCGCGGATCTCTTTGAGCGGAAAGCCGAACCCCTTGTAGAACAGAATCTGCTGTAAACGCAGCATGTCGTCTATGCCATAAAGCCGCCGGCCGCCATCGGAATGTCGGCTGGGGGAGAGCAGGCCGCTGTTGTCGTAGTATTGCAGCGCACGCACGGTCACACCACATTTCTTAGCCAGCTCCCCTACCGTAAACAGCCGTTCATGACGCATGATCATCACCTCGGCGTTAAGTATAGCTCATTACGTAGCGTCACGAACAAGTACTTCTTTAAAAATTTTCAGCAAAATACACCGGATTTTCGATTACGAGGCGCCATCACGGCATCAATAGCTGATTCCGGTCTTCCCCGTTTGCGCATGGTTCCTGTCTGCGACACAAAAGGGGCAGGACTATCACAGCAATATGCCGGAAAACAGGATTGATAAAAGAAGGGGGATTTGACGGGCTTTTTTCCATGGATAAAAAGGGCTCGCCGGTAGAAAAATAACGCTGAACAATGCTTGTGTATGATTATTGCTTTCATGCCCCCGGAGACTGGGGGAGCAGGGGTCGCCGGCGCGGCCGCATGAGGCTGATATGAATAATTATGTTTTATAAATAGTATTTAGTCGTGGTATGGATGAAGGGAGATTTCTAATGAAGGAAAAAAGATTGGAATTGCTGAAAACGCTGACTGAAACACCCGGGGTCTCCGGGTTTGAGGCCCCGATCAGGAAGGTTTTAAAGGATTACCTCTCTCACCTGGCAACAGAGCTCACCGCCGACAACCTGGGGAGTTTGGTGGCTGTCAAAAAAGGCGCGGATGAAGGCGTTAAAATTATGGTGGCGGCTCATATGGATGAAGTGGGGTTCCTCGTCACATCGATCACCGACGACGGCTTCATCAAGTTTCAGCCTCTGGGCGGCTGGTGGGAGCAGGTGCTGCTGGCGCAGCGGGTGGAAATTTTGACCGGCAAGGGGCGCCTGCTCGGTGTGATCGGGGCGAAATCCCCGCACATCCTTTCCGCGGAGGAACGAAGCAAACCTGTCAAGATCAAAACGATGTACATCGACATCGGCTCTACAAGCAGGGAGGAAACGGAACAGGCCGGGATCAGGCAGGGTGATCCGGCGGTTCCCTACAGCGCTTTTCACCTCTGTGAAAACGGGAAATCCATCATGGCCCGGGCTCTGGACAATCGGCTGGGGTGCGCCCTTGTTGTGGAGCTCTTTGAGGAGCTGAAGGATATCCATCATCAGGGCACGATCTATGGGGTGATGACCGTTCAGGAGGAGGTGGGGCTGCGCGGCGCCACAACAAGCGTAGATGTGGTGCGGCCGGATCTCGCTATCGCGGTGGATGTGTCTGTGGCCACCGACACGCCGGGGATCGGGGCTGACGATATCGCCTCCCGCAACTACCTGGGGAAAGGGCCGGTAATCGGGTTTTATGATGCCAGCATGATCCCTCACACACCTTTCCGAGACCTGGTGGCGCAAGTGGCGGAGGAAAACAAGATCCCCTTTCAGGTGGATGTAATGGCCGGGGGCGGAACTGATGCGGGAAAGATCCATCTCTTCCGCCAGGGTGTGCCTTCAGTGGTGATCGGCGTCCCGGTTCGCTATATTCACGACCACACAGGAGTAGCTCACCTGGATGATTACCAAAACGCATTGCGTCTCCTGACAGCTCTGGTCAGGGCCATCGACAGCGGCACGCTGCAGAAGCTGAGAGACAGCATTTAGCACAGTACAGTATAAATTTCAGCGAAATCCATTACCATCGGCTCCTCAATCGACCCGCCTGAAAACGGTGGCTGCCGCGCCGTGAAATCCCCTTATACTGCAATATTATCCGTGTTATAATTGTTCAAGCGGTTAACCATTAACTTAGATCCCGCTTTCCTGCCGCGCATCTTAGAACTATAAATATACCTGCAAAGGAGACATAGATGATGGAGTTCCCCACAAGAGCAACCCCCGGGAGTCCCTTTGCAAAGTTGACGGAGAAATGCCGGACTGGTTCCGCAGAGGTATGGAAGCGGCGCTGCTGGCGCCGACAGCGATGAATCAGCAGAAATTCCTGCTCACGCTTTCAGGCAGCAAAGTGAAAGCTGCGGCCACTGGTGGTTTCTACTCCAAAGTTGACCTGGGAATCGTCAAGTATCACTTTGAGGTCGGAGCAGGCGCAGACAATTTCACATGGATTGTTTGATTCGCACGGTGTCCGTCGCGGGGGGACGGTTCTGTCACGCGAGAACGCGCAGTGGAACCGTCCCCCCGCGCGTTCATCATGGAGCGGGAAATGGGATTCGAACCCACGACACCCGGCTTGGGAAGCCGGTGCTCTACCACTGAGCTACTCCCGCCTGTCCGTAGTTTCATTATAGCGAATGGAGAGATGTTTGGCAAGGTCATTGAATTATTATATAGGGTTAAATCGGGAACCTGTTTAGTGGTATAATTATCGGAAATCACATGAACACATGCAGAGGAGAAGTGGATCTTGTTAGGAACTATCGTTAACGCCGGAGCAATTATCGCCGGGGCTTTGCTGGGGAATCTTTTGAAAAACGGGTTTCCGGAGAAGTACAAGTCGGTGATCATGCAGGGGGTGAGCCTGGCTGTTATTCTGATCGGCCTTTCTATGGCGCTGAAATCTCAGAATATCCTGGTATTGACACTGAGTATAGTGAGCGGGGGGATACTGGGAGAATGGCTGAGGATCGAGGAGCGCCTGGACAGCTTCGGTCAAAAGCTGGAGAGGCGCTTCAGCGGCAGCCGCGCCGCTAATAGTGATGGATTATTCATCAAGGGCTTTGTGAGCGGAAGCCTCGTCTTCTGTGTAGGAGCGATGGCTATCATGGGGGCGCTGGAGAGCGGACTGACAGGCCGGCATACGACTCTGTTCATCAAATCTATCCTTGACGGGGTTACCTCAACTGTTTTCGCCTCCAGCATGGGGATCGGGGTAGCCTTTTCAGCGTTGCCGGTGTTTCTCTATCAAGGCGCCATCACTCTAGCCGCATCCTATGTCAAGCCTTTTCTGACCGAAGCCATGATCACTGAAATGTCCGCCGCAGGCGGTCTGCTGATCTTCGGCATCGGGATCAATATGCTGATCAACAGTGATAAGCTGCGCATCAAGGTAGGAAACCTGTTGCCTGCCATTTTTCTCGCTATCCTCTTTGTAGCGCTTGTGGGTAAACTTCCTTTATAACGGGGTATGATCAGCCGCTCAGCTCCCAAGACACTTTTTCATACGGCCATCCGTTAATACCGCCGGTGATATTATACACATTGCTGAAACCCATCTTGGCCAGTTTTCCTGAAGCGTCACTGCTTCTTTTTCCACTTTTACAGTAAACTAAAAGCACCGCCTCTTTGTCTGGCAATTGCTCCGGTTGGATATCTGTAATTGTTTCATTTGGAATTAGAACAGCACCTTCAATATGCTTTTCATCATATTCCTCTTGTGTGCGGACATCTACAAGAATAACCTCTTCTTTATCTATTTTGGCCTTGGCTTCTTCGGCAGATATTTGATGATATCCTGCCTTTGACGGGGACTTGTCTTTTGCGGCACAAGAAAAAGCAAATAAGCTCAATGACGCTAACAAAAAACACATAAACAGCATAGTTATCTTCCTATCCATCCTTCCACTCCCTCTGCTTTTATTTATAATTGTGCAATGCTTCATTCATATAACCTCATGCTGCCTGCTACAGGAAATTTCTTATCCGGCGCCCGCGGCGGCAAACCGTGCTCAACTGAACGTGCATCCCTCTTCTTCAACATTCACATAGCGATGCTCGCTATTTCTATAGCTACTATAGCCGTCATCAGAATTGCGGTCAATAAAAAGCAAATATGCTAAATAAACTTTGTTTTTTAAATTTTTATCAATGGAACAAAGTATCTGGGAAACCTTTGCGTATAGATGCCGCACGGATACGGGCAGAACAGCACGGTTGGCTGGTAATTTCCAACCGCTTAGACTGGGCGCCAAACTTTCTTTATTTAATCAACCTCCACTGTGCATGGCGCTGCGCTCAGCGGCCAGGTGATTCCCTCAAATGTCAAACGAAGCGTCGGGCGCATGCCGATTGTTTTGTATGTGTCGGATGCATAGGCTAGACGCCGCGCATTCGGCGCACTGTTCAGAAGCAAACCCTTGTTTTCTAGCCTTTCCTCTAGCCAAGCCTCTGCAATTGTAGTAATATCGATTTCTGTGTAGCTTATACAAGCTCTATCTTTATAATCCACCCTCAAACCGTCGTCAGCCCTCGGATGTGCATAACAGAGACTATAGATACTAAAATAATCCAAAAGCGGATAAATACTGTATTGATTGCTCCGCGGTACTGAAGAACTTTTTATAACATTCAAGGGGATTTTAAAAAGAATAAGCCTTGCCTTTTTGATACGGCTGCAAAAGGCGACAGGAGGAATTTCAAAGAAAAGATAGATCTCATATTTGTATCCAAGGTACAATTTATCACTTATATATTCGGAATATTTGATGCCCTTCATCAGGCTGATTGATTTCCGACATGTTAAATCCATATAACCCATTTTAATCTCACCACTATAAGCATATGATATTCCACGTCATTTGGTGTGGTTCTACCCCTGATAGGCACAGAAATTTTATTCCTGAATATAATATAAGCGATTGGAAGTAGTTTACTTTCAAATTTTCGAAGCGCAATAGGGGGGAATTTTCATGGAAGTCGCTATTACTGTAGCAAGCGGGACTCCTTTTAATATCGATAGCAGCGATTCCGTATTGTCCATTGTGGTGACCAATACGGCAGCCGTTCCATGCAAAGAGGGAACGAACGCTTATTATTATGTCAGCTTATCCGACGGCACGAATGATAAGGAGTACACCTTCGCGGTGCCGGAAACCGGGCCAATTGCAGCCGAACACGAAGAGACCTTTGTAGTGGAAAACACCACGTTAGGCGCCATCACCACTTCTTCCGGCGTGATTTATTACACCGCTGCCTAAAACAATTTTTAGATTAAAATTATAAAAACGCTTCTCCGGCCGGCAGTCCAACCGTCGGAGAAGCAATTTTTATGTTTAAGTTTAGATAATAGACAACCATGCCGCCTGCGGCACCATCGGAAGGATGAAAACGTCTCTTCGTTGAATGATTTTTATGCGGCTGGCGACGAGGTCGTA
>DHAA01000079.1 GCA_002397275.1 Thermacetogenium sp. UBA4966
AACGCGGTTCCTGAAACCGGGTCCAACGAGCCTTCCATCCTGTGGCGGCTGATCATGTTCGCCGTTTCCGCATCTCTGTTGGCGGCTCTTGCCGCCGGCCGGAAACGCCGGGCGCATGGAGCAGGGGCCTAGGGAGGAGAGGTGAGTAGAATAAAAATGAATATCGAAAGAATAAACGCCGGAAAAATACTCTGCGTATTGGCGGCGGCGCTGGTCATCTTGACCGGCGCTCCCGCCGCTTTTCAGGAAAAGGCGGAAGCCGCGGCTCACGGCGTCTATACGTTGACCGCCGCGCCGCATTACAAGCACCCGGTAACAGGGGTGATCGAGGACTCGGGGCAGAACCCCGGCATCGGCCAGGGCATGACCGAGAGCGTGCTGGGGAGGCAGGCTCTGCTGGAAGTGGACAAGAACGGCAGCCATTTTGTGACGGTGCGCTTTTCTCTCATGGACAACATCAGGAATGTGAAGCTGTCCGTTCAGAAGAACGCCCAAAGTGATTTTAAAAGCGTGCAGTATACGGTTATGAAGGAGGCGATGGCTGAGGGGACGGCCGACCTGCGCTTTGCTGTGCCGGATGAGAACGCCATCGCCCGCGCCACCTTCTATGTTATACCGATGGGCCGGGACGTTGTGTTTTACATGAATTTCAGCAACCCGGTTTCAGGCTCGGGTGATTTCGTGACCAGCATCAATGTCGAGAAAAGCCCCGCGCCGCAGCAGCAGAATACTGAGACCGCAAAGCCACAGCAAGAGGCGCAGAATACGGAAACCTCAACACCAGAGCAGCAGAATACGGAAGAAGCGACAACTACTGATCCCGACGCCTCTCCCGAAGCGGATGCCGGCGACTCGGCAGTGGATGCGGACAGCGGGCTGACTGTGTATGAGAACAACGGCAAAGCGAAGCAGAAGAACAATAATCTGCCGCGCTTTCTTCTCCCGGCGCTTGCCGTCATCGCTCTGGCCGGCATAGGCGGAGTCGTATACTACAAAAAGAAGACGGGCAAGGCCGCTTCATCCTCCCCCGGAGCGGAAACGCTGTCCGACGGGGATGAAACATCGGTAAGGCCGGGCGGAGGAGTATGATATGAGAAGAAAGATCATCATTTCCGTGCTGGCGGCGGTTTTTATCCTTTCTCTGACCGCTTGCGTAGACCAGCACCCGGAAAAGACTAAGGGAAGCGCCGGAAACTTGCGCATCGTGGCCACCTCCATGGCGACGGTGGAGATCATGGACAAGCTGGGGGTCGAGCTGATCGGCATTCCCAACAGCAATTTGAGCGAGCCTCCTGAACGGTACAAGGATGTGCGGAAGGTAGGGATGCCCATGTCGCCCGACATGGAGGTCATCCAGTCGCTGCATCCCGACTGGGTGTTCAGCCCCAACAGCCTGGAGCCGGATTTAAAGCCCAAATACGAGGCTGCCGGGGTGAACGCCGCCTTCCTCAACCTGCGCAGCGTGGAGGGCATGTACAACTCCATTAAGGAGCTGGGGGATCTGCTGGGACGCGAGCAGGAAGCCAAGGCGCTGATCGATGAATATAACTCCTTTTATGAGGAGTATAAGAGCAGAAACGCGGATAAGGAAAAGCCGCGGGTGCTGGTGCTGATGGGATTACCCGGCTCCTACATCGTGGCCACCGAGAATTCATATGTGGGCAGCCTGGTGAAAATGGCGGGCGGGATCAACGTTTACGAGGGGGAAAGCGAGGAATTTATCGCGGCCAACACCGAGGATATGTCCAAGCGCGACCCGGATATCATCCTGCGCGCCGCCCATGCCCTGCCCGACCAGGTGGTGGAGATGTTTGCCGAGGAATTTGAGCAAAACGATATCTGGAAGCATTTCCGGGCGGTGCAGGAGAAGAGGGTCTATGATCTGCCCTATGAGCAGTTCGGCATGAGCGCCACCTTTAAATATCCCGCCGCGCTGGATACGCTGCAGGGGATGCTGTATGGGGAGGAGCAATGACACAAGCAAAACGGAGGAAAAGCATACTGTTTTTTATCTTGTTGGGCGCGCTGCTGCTGTTCTTGTTTTTCATATCGGTCGGCCTGGGAAGCTTGAAAGTGACGCCGGGACAGCTGCTGCGCGGCCTGTTTGTAGAATTGGACGAAGCCGTGGCGACGGTATATGACCTGCGCATCCCGCGCATTTTGATCTCCCTGCTGGCGGGCGCGGCTCTGGCTGTGTCCGGCACGCTGATGCAGTCGGTGATGAAAAACCCCATAGCTGACCCCGGCATAATCGGGATATCCAGCGGAGCGGCCTTCATCGCCGTGATCATTACCGCGCTGCTGCCCTCCCTGTTTTTCCTGACCCCGCTGTTCGCTTTCGCGGGCGGCATAATCGCTTTTTTATTGGTGTACGGCCTGGCCTGGAACGCCGGACTCAACCCGCTGCGCGTCATACTTGTAGGCGTGGCGGTCAACGCCATGTTCGTCGGGCTGTCCAGCGCCTTCAATTCCTATAGCGGAGGCAACCTTTCAGGGGTGGCGGCGATCGTCAACGGCAACATCAGCATGAAGACCTGGAACGACGTAAACACGCTCTTTTGGTACGTCGTCGTCGGCCTGATCCTTGCTTTATTCATGGCGCAGAGCTGCAACCTGCTGGCTCTGGAGGACAAGACGGCCCGCAGCCTGGGCGTCGATGTGGATAAAAGCCGCATTGCGGTGTCCTGCGTCGCCGTGCTCCTGGCCTCTATATCGACGGCCATTGTCGGAGTGGTGAGTTTCCTGGGCCTGATCGCGCCGCACATCGGCAGGCTGCTGGTCGGTTCGGATCACAAAAGGCTGATCCCGTTTTCTATGCTGTTGGGCGCTTTTATTTTACTGCTGGCCGATACGCTGGGACGGACGATCGCCGCGCCCTACGAGATCTCAGCGGGAATTTTTATGGCGGTGATCGGCGGCCCGTTCTTCATATTTCTGCTGAGAAGGAGCGGCAAAGACTATGGAAATTAAACACCTTTCTTTTTCCTACGGCTGCAACCCGGTGCTGGAGGATGTGTCCTTCGCGGTGCCGGAAGGCAAGGTCACCACGGTGCTCGGCTCAAACGGCAGCGGAAAGTCAACGCTTTTTTACCTGATGACGAAAAACCTGCCGCTGCAGGGGGGCGATATTTTGCTGGGAGGGCGGAGCATCAGGGAGATCAGGCTCAAGGACTTCGCCAAAAGGGTATCCATCGTCAATCAAACGAATACCGTAAACGGCGATATCACGGTGAAAAAGTTGGTGGGATACGGGCGCACCCCCTTTCTTTCGTTCATGCGGCAGATGAGCGATGAGGATGAGCGGCTGATTGACTGGGCGATGGAGATTACAAACGTGAAGAAATACCAGGATAGGGAGGTGTCCACGCTGTCGGGCGGGCAGCGCCAGAGGGTGTGGATTGCCATGGCCCTGGCGCAGAACACGAAGCTATTATTGCTGGACGAGCCTACGACTTATCTGGACATCAGGTATCAGGTGCAGATATTGAAGCTGATCCGGCGGCTGAATAGAGAATTCGGTATGACCATCGTCATGGTGCTGCACGACATGAACCAGGCCATTCATTACAGCGACAGGATATTGGGCCTGAAGGACGGGCGCATCGTGGCGCGGGGCGCGCCGCAGGAGACGATTACCCCGGAAGGGATCGAGGAGATCTATGGTATACGGCTGGAAGTGG
>DHAA01000076.1 GCA_002397275.1 Thermacetogenium sp. UBA4966
CAAATAAAACTCGCATCCTTATTTTTATTGTTAAATTAATGGCAACTATTAACCGGCAATGGTATAATCAAACAAACTTGTCGATCATGATCAGCACGAATGGCGCATATATGTTATGCAGGCAGTTAACTTTTATTACTGCGGAGAGCAGCGGTATGATGTCAAGTAGCTATCCGAGGAGGGGTGTTTAATGAAAAAGCTTATATCGATCATAGCATTGGCGGGATTTTTGCTGGCCATCTTCCCTTTTGCAGCTATGGCCGGCGCTCAGGAGGTAGTCAGTTTAGGGGCCGATCTAACATCTGCGCAGAAACAGGAAATATTAAATTATTTCGGCGTCGATGAAAATGACGTGGAAATCATCAAGGTCACCAACCAGGAGATGAGGCAGTATCTTTCCGGATTGGTACCGGAAAAGCAGCTGGGAACCACAGCCTATTCTTCGGCGCATATAACTCTGATGCCCAAGGGAACAGGGCTCAGCGTCAAGACTAATAACGTAGCCTGGGTAACCAAGGAAATGTACGCCAACGTCATGGTAACCGCAGGGATCGAGGATGCCGACGTAGTTGTCACCGCGCCATTCCAGGTATCAGGCGCCTCTGCTCTCACCGGCATCACCAAGGCTTTTGAAAAAGCCTCCGGGAAAAAGCTTGACGAAGACGCCAAGAAAACCGCCAACGAAGAGCTGGTCGTTACCAAGGAGCTGGGCGAAAAAATCGGCCAGGAGAAAGCGGCCGAGCTGATGCGGGAGGTCAAAGAAGAAGTTGTCAAGGAAAAGCTCAAAGATGAGAATGACATCATCGAGGCCATTAAGCGCATCGCAGCCGAGCATGGCATTGAGCTTACCGAGGCGCAGATTCAGCAGATTAAGGATTTGATGAAGAAGATCAGCAGGCTTGACCTCAACCTGAATAAGATCAGCAAACAGCTGGAGAATATCAATAAAAGCGTTGACGATATCAAGAAGGCTGTCGAAGAGAATCAGGGTATTCTCAAGAAAATAGCGGACAGCTTAAGCGGGTTTTTCAACTGGGTAAAAGAGAAAATCGCCGAAATAGCAGGCTGATCAGGGACTGTGGCCTATCCCTTCCACTCATCTTTCAACAGGCCGTACAGATACATGTCGTATCTTATCCCGTCCCTTAGCACATGCCGGCGATAGGTTCCTTCTCTGATGAAACCCAGGCTTTCATACAACTTGATAGCCGCCTCGTTATAGGCTATGACATTCAGCTGAAGGCGGTAGAAGTTGAGTTCATTGAAGCCGAAGTCCAATAGTAATCGCAATGCTTCTTTCCCCAGGCCCCTGCCGGTGCAGCTGGAGTTGCCGATCCCAATAAACAAGGATGCTGTGCCGCTGCTCCAGATTATCTGACAAAAGCCCAGGATACCGATTATCTCTTCAGAATCTATCATTCTTAAAGCGAAGATATACTTTTCCGAAGAATCTGCAAAACCGTCCAGGAAACTTTCCACTTCCCGCCGCCGCAGGGGAAGGGCGGGAACAAAATCATAGTATCTCAAGAACCGCGTATCGTTGAACCAGCCCTCAATCACTCCTGCATCAGAATCTCTAACTGCCGTAAGCCTTACGTTACGCCCTGTCTGTAAATCTCTGATCGAAATCACCTCATATTAGATCGACTAGATACTTTTTCTCAAATTTTACAGGATCATAGGCCCGCTTAGCTTCTCTGAGCCTGACAGCCCCCAGATCTTCCTGCCTGTTGATATAGGCGGCGTCTCTCAAATACTCTTCGGCAAACGTCTTATTAATAAAGGCGTAGACACCTTTATACCTTGTGTTCCCTTTTTCTACATGAATGATCGCCAGGCGGCTGTTTACTTTTTCCCCGATAGTAAATCCCGCTATTTTATCTTTGACATAAACCGCCATACCCAGGGCGGGCAGTTGCTGCGAATTATCTAAAACATCTCCGATCCCTTCCAACTCAAAGATAAGCTCTCTGTGTTTAGCCTTTCTCCTTTTCAGCCAAAGTTCTGCGAAATTGAAGCAATCCTTGCCCACATCCTGATCGCCGATGTCTTTTAATGAATAATCATATCTTTTAATAAATTGATTATAGTGATTTTTCCTCTTCCCCAGCTTGCGTCCCGTAAGGTTGATCAGTTTCTCCGTTTCATAGATATAATCAAAATTATTGGCATCCTCACGGTATTTTATCTTTTGCCCGTAAATATCTTGCAGCCGATGCAGAAAAGGCGCCTCAATATCCCCGAACAAATACTTGAATGACGAATCCCCCTCTTTGATTTTAACAAGTTCTTTAACGATATCCTGCAGGGCGCCCTCAGGATAACCAACGGGCTGCATAAAATATGAACCCTTTTTTTCTTGATTTTTTTTAATGATCAAAGCGTCGTCAATAATCGCATATTCCACATTACAGTATTTTTTCCATAGATAAAGCGTCAGGAAGGAGTATTCGTAGGTATTGAAATCGTAATTGGAGAGCCGCCTGAGAAACAGATCCCTATCCTCTAATCCCAGGGGTTTAAATACAGGCACAGCGTTCATCACCTTTAATGAAAGTTATCATCTATAATAGAATAACACTTCAACCCGGCCTCGTCGAATATTGGCCTGCCGGGGTTAGTCGTTAGTGGTTGGGGGTTGGGGGAAAAGAAGTCGGAGGTCGGCTGGATTCCAGTGAGGCGAACAATTAAAATAAATTGTTATTTGGATAAAAAAAGGAGTATACTGCATATGGGTGATTATTTTGGATAAAGAATTATGGCGTCTCGAAGATATTTATCAAAACCAGGAGGAATGGGAGAAGAGCCTCAAGCGAGCGGAAGCCCTGCTGGGAGATATGGAGCGATTCCAGGGGAAACTGGGAGAATCCGCGGACACATTTTTCGACGCTCTTGATTCAAGCGCTCAGCTCGAGGAACTCATCGTCAGAGTTTACAGCTACGCCAGGATGAAACTGGATGAGGATAATTCCAACCACTCGTCACAAGCGCTCTTCGGGCGGGTGGCCGCTCTGCTGACGCGCATGGAAACAGCCATCTCCTTTATCGTGCCGGAAATACTGGCGCTCCCCGACGGCTTCGTCTCCGGTTTGCGGCGGGACGAGCGTTTCGCCGCTTACAGCCATCTGCTCGACGACATCCTCAGACAAAAACCGCACACACTTTCCAGAGCGGAGGAGCTGCTGGTGGCCAGGGCGGGGGAGATGGCCCGCACCCCTGACGAGGTCTTCAAAATGCTGAACAACGCGGACCTCGCCTTTCCGGTGATCCGGGACGACGAGGGGAAAGAGATCGAGATCACCAAAGGTAACTTTATCAGTCTCATGCAGAGCAAAAACCGCCGGGTGCGGCTTGACGCCTTTCAAGCGCTCTATGCAACCTACCGGAAGTTGGAGAATACCTTCGCCGCTGCCCTCAACGCCGGAGTAAAGCGGGATATATTCTATGCGAAGGTACGCAAACACCGCTCGGCACGCTCCGCCTCCCTTTTTGCAGATAAGATCCCCCAGGCGGTCTACGACAGCCTGGTGCGGACAGTCAGAGCTAACCTGGGGGAGATGCACCGCTACATGCGGCTGCGCAAAAAAGTCCTCGGCCTGGATGAGCTGCATATGTATGACATCTATGTTCCGCTGGCAGACGTCAAGTGGCGGGTCCCTTACCCGGAAGCCGTGGAAATGCTGAAAAAAGGGGTTGCGGTGATGGGGGATTCCTACGGGAAGACCCTGGCCGAGGGTTTGGACGCCGGGTGGGCGGACATTTACGAGCGGAAAGGGAAAACAGGGGGAGCCTACTGCGACAGCATATACGGCGTGCATCCCTTCCTTCTCCTCAACTATCAGGACAACCTGGACAGCGCCTTCACCCTGGCTCACGAGATGGGGCATGCCCTGCACTTTTATTACAGCGCCGCGGAACAGCCCTTCATCTATTCCAATCCCGCCATCTTTACCGCGGAGGTGGCCTCCACGGTCCACGAGTCCCTGCTGATGGAATACCTGCTGCAGACGGTTACCGATGCGCATAAGAAAATTTATCTGCTCAATTACTACCTGGAGATCTTCCGGGGCACGCTTTTCAGGCAGACGATGTTTGCGGAGCTGGAAACGATCATCCATGAAAAGGCGGAAAATGGGGAAGCGCTCACCTCACATTTCCTGCAAGAGGTTTATCACGACTTAAACGCCGCCTACCATGGCCCAGAGATGGTTGTCGACGCGGAGATCGACATGGAGTGGGCTAGAATTCCCCACTTTTATAACGCCTTTTATGTCTACAAATATGCCACGGGGCTATCCGCGGCGGTTTCCCTGGTGCGGCAGATGCTCAGCGAAGGAGAGTCTGCAGTGGCCAGGTACGTTTCTTTTCTGAAAAAAGGAGGCAGCGACTACCCGCTTGCACTCCTGCAGGAGGCGGGAGTGGATATGACAAGCCCCCGGCCGGTGCAGGACGCCGTCAACCGCTTCTCCGGCCTGCTGGATGAACTGGAGGCGCTGTGCGGGTAAGCGCGCAGAGGACGCCGGGTTTCTCAACGATAAGCCACATTACCACAAGGTTTTGCCCAGTTCATAAACAGCGTCCCGGGCTTACTTTACAGCTGATCCAGCAACTTTAAAAGTTCGGCTGCATCTTTAGCATAACCGTC
>DHAA01000018.1:0-13165 GCA_002397275.1 Thermacetogenium sp. UBA4966
ATGTGTATCCCGAGCTTTTCCGCCGCGTCCAAAACCGATATCCCGGCCGGAACTTGAACATCCTTGCCGTCAATGGTTAGTTTCACCATTTCCATTTCCATCCCTCCTTAGAATTCTCAAGAGTCGATGTCATCCTCGCTCCGGGGGGGGATTTCCCCAGAGCGTTACGAGGTTATTTGTCAGCACAAAAAGCCCCGGGTTGTTTTCCTCCTCCGCCCGAGGAGGAAAACAACCCATAATATGGGGGAAAAGGGTTGTGAGACAGCGGCTTGCCGGCAATAAAACACATCCGACAGGCCGGTTTTGTCAGAGCAAGAAGTCAAATAAGTCTTTTGGAGCAGCATACCTGACCCTTATATGCCGCTCCGCACCAGCAAGGCGGAAGCTGCTAATCCGCCTGCCGGGCATCCCCTGTGACAAATGCGCGCTGATCAACCTACAAGCAACTCCGGTCAGACCGAGGCATCCCTCCTTTAGGACAGTGTGCCAAAATAAAAACAGGTGTGCGAAAGTACACCTATGGCTGGAACATCCTGCCGTAATCTCCTTTCCGCACTGGGAGGCGTACCTGTTTCCAGATGCACCCTATCGGTCCGACCGCCATAGCATTGGCCACAGGACAGTGGACTCGGAGTATATTTTGTTTTATTCTAAATAATTCGCTAATTCCGCAGAAATTCCTGCTGGTCTATTTCTTTTTTTGCGCTTTTTTAAAGTGTTCAAACTGCTCCCTAACATAGGGGTTCTCCGCCAGGAACTGGTTGAAAAAGCTCAGAAGCTGAAGGGTATGCAGGCTGATGTTGTGCTCGATCAGCTCCGTTTCCACCAGGAGATTCTCTCCTACGCCAAGAAATTTGAGGAAATGTTCCACCGTGTTGTGCCTTTCCAATAAAAACTGACCGATCTCCTTCCCGCTCTCGGTGAGAAAGATAATCCCGTATTTTTTATAGTTCACCAGCTGCAGCGCGGTGAGTTTCTGCACCATCTTCGTCGCTGAAGGCGCCCGCACGTTGAGCAGGGTGGAGAGGGTGGAGATGCGAATGTATCCGTCTTTCAGACTAGCCCGGTAAATCATTTCCATATAATCCTCCATCGCCGACGTAAGGGTTTTTTTCTTTTGCTCCAGCAGTTGGTAGCCGCGCACCGTACGGAAGTTTTTCTTCATTATTCACCACCACCTTTGGCTTATATGTATGCGACCGCTTTCCGCGCCTATGCCCGGGACGGCCTTCTTCATGTCTGTTTTCCCCTGTGGAAAAAGCGGGGGATAACTCTTGTGCGAGGGGTGGATAAACTGTGGATGGCCCTCCTGATGCGAACTCCAGTTTTCCGAATAAACGCTTATGAAGTTGGATGATGAATAGCGGCGCTTTTCTCAACCGGACGGGATTTTTTACGCTGAGCATTTTCTCCTGTGGATAAACCTGTGGAAAACCCAGGGCGATGTGTGGATAAACTCGGGGAAACATCCTGGACGAGGTGTAGAAGGGATGTGAACAACTAAAGAGTAGATTTTATCAGAGAGATTTTATCAGGGAGCATATCAGGGAGCATTGACTTCTGTTGAGGGGTCGGTTATTATAAGTGTACTATTTGCATTAATACAAATCATACAAAGAATTGATAGGCACTATTGTCTGAGGAGGGAGCAGGTTGTGGTTTGACATTAATCAAAGATCAAGCACTCCCATCTACCGGCAGCTCGTTGAGGGGATCAAGCAGGCGATTGCTCGGGGCATCCTCATGCAGGGAGAAAAGCTTCCTTCTGTGCGGGAATTAGCCGCCCGCATCGCTATCAATCCCAATACTATTGCCAAAGCATATCAAGAGCTGGAGCGGGATGGAATCATCGAAACCCTGAGAGGGAGAGGAACCTTTGTGGCTGTTCAGGGGATTAAAGCCGGTAAGGGAGAGAGAAAAAAAGCGGTGCGGGAGATGGCGGAAAAGATCCTGGTAGAGGCTTATTATCTGGGGCTCACCCAGGAAGAACTGATGGAGATTCTGGGGGAAGCGGTAGAGGAATGGTACAGAGAAAGGAGTGTGGGAAAATGACGGTGTGGGCGCTGGAGACCAGGGGTTTAACTAAGGTTTTTAACGGGGAGAAAGCGGTGGATGACTGCAGCCTGCAGGTAGCGCAGGGTTCCGTATTTGGGCTGATCGGTCCCAATGGGGCGGGGAAAACAACGCTGATTAAAATGCTGATGGGTGTGCATCTGCCCACGGCAGGGAATGGGCAGATGCTGGGGAAAGAGATCCCCGACACCACGGGCGAGGTAAGGCAGGAGATCGGCTATGTGGCAGATACTCAACAGATGTACCCGCATTTTAAAGTTGAGGAGATCCTGCAGTTTTGCTCCATGGTCTACCGTAATTGGGACCGGCAGCGGTGCCAGGCGCTGTTGAAGGGTTTTGAACTTCCGCAAGGGAAGTTGGTGCGCTCTCTTTCCAAAGGGATGAAAACTCAGCTGGGGTTGATTATCGCTTTGTCTGTGCGCCCGCGGCTTTTAATCCTTGATGAGCCGGCAGGCGGCCTCGACCCTGTGCTCCGCCATCACTTTATGCAGTTGATTATGCAGGAGACAGCCAGAGAGGGAACAACCGTCTTTTTTTCCACTCACAATCTCTATGACCTGGAGCGTGCCGCGGAGCAGGTGGCGGTGATTATGAAGGGGAAAATACTTTTCAGTAAACCGCTTGATCAGCTGAAGTCTTCATCCCGCAAGATACAGGCGGTTTTCCCAAAAGGAATGCCGGAGGAAGCGAGAAATATTCCGGGAGTGCTGCGGATAGAGGAACAGGGGCGGATTTATTCCTTCATAACAGGCAGCGATTTTGAGGGGGTTTGGGAAAGGGTGCAGGGCTTCAATCCCGTTTACCTGGAGGTCATGGACCTTGACCTAGAGGATGTTTTTATCAATGTTATGGCAAAGGAGGGCTATACTCATGAGGGCCTCTTTTTGGAATAAAGCTATAGCCTGGAAGGAATGGAGACAGCACAAAGGTAAGTTCTGGGGCTTTGGGGTTATATTGAGCATCACGCCGATCATAAATCCCGTATTTTTATTTATAATCAAAGCGGTAGATAAACCTCATGTAAATCCGGACCCTATTTTTAATGACCCCGCTGCTTGGTCGGGCAGTATCGCTGCCATGTTGAACTCTCCCTCCAATTCCAGTATGGGTATCTTTGCTGTGCTCGTTGCCTTGGGGTTGGGCGCCTTGGCTGTGGCGCAGGAGCGATCTGAGAATACCCTGGAGTTCCTCGTTGCCACACCGTTAAGCAGAAGGGAGATCGCGGGGACCAAATTCCTGGTTGGGGCCGGGGGTCTGGTGTGTATAATGTTTGTCAATTTCCTGTTTATCACGGCTCTGGCCTTGATCCTACCGGCAGACTATACGATTGCAGAAGCTTTCGGCTGGTTTGTCCGGGAGACCGCGGTTCTGCTGGCTCTCTTCGGATTGGGTTTTTTGGCGGCGGTAGTGACCGGAAATCTGGTTGCATCGCTGCTCGGCGCTTTAGCCGTTGCTTTCAGCCCGTATTATATCGCAGTGATTCTCTGTGAGCTGCTGCAGACCCTTGGTATTATCCCCAGGGAATATGCTGCTTATGATATGCTGATGAACATCGGCAGATATATGACGCTTCCCCAGTATATCAGTGATTACCAGAATTTTGTTTCTCATGCCGCCTTGCTTGTCCCGGCTCTGCTTCTGGCAGCTTTGGCACTCTTTTTCCTCGCCGCGGCTCTTTTTGAGCGCAACCCTTTAGAGCGCGGCGGGCAACTGCTGGTATTTGGCGATACGAAAAGGATAATTGCCGCGGTTTCGTCACTGTTCGTCGCCGCTCTTGTGACCATCGCTGTCGGCAATAGGTCAAGCAATCTCACTTTAATCCTGGTTTTTCTCGGCGTTTGTCTTCTCGCCGCCGGAATTGCGGCATTAGTGCGGAAATGAGAGACGCATGCGTTATTAATTACCTAAATTACTGAGACCCTGCCGATCTTGAGACTGTATTTGTTCTAACCAACCCCTCTATTACATAAATATGGAAAGAAAACGCTGGTCCACTTCTTTCCTGCCTGCTTGCACGGCAGAATAAAGAGAACTGCGGGCAAGGGGAGAGGCCGTATATCTTTAGCAGGCTGCTGAAGATGTTCCTGGAAAGCGGGGTTAAGAGATGATCAACAGATTGAAAGGTTATCGCCGGCTGGGTTATGCGGTGGCGGTTCTGATTTTTGTGGTGGTTGGCCTTCCGGCGCTGTTGGCGCGAGGGTGCGGCTGGGAGAGCGAGGCGCCGGTCAAGGAAGAGGATGGCGGGGTGCAGGTGAAGCTGCAGGTGGCTGAAGGAAAGATTGTCAGCATGCCTCTGGAGCAGTATATCGTCGGCGTTGTGGCCGCGGAGATGCCCGTTTCCTTCCATGAAGAGGCCTTAAAAGCGCAAGCGGTGGCGGCGCGCACCTATACTTTGCTGCGGCTGGAAGAGGAGCCCCAGGACGAAGAACATCCCGCGGCGCCCCTCTGCTCTGACCCCGGGCACTGTCAGGCCTGGATAGATACAGCGGGGATGCGCAAACGCTGGGGTTGGCATTTCCGCTCCAGTTACAATAAAATTGCCGGGGCGGTGAAAGCCACCAGCGGGCAGGTATTGACCTATAACGGCGAGCTGATCGACCCCGTCTATCACTCCAGCTGCGGGGGGAAGGGGACCGAAGACGCACGGGAGGTTTGGGGGGCGGAAGTGCCTTACCTGAAAAGCGTTCGCTGTACTTTTGATTCTGAGAAGAAGCAAGAAGCTGTGACGACTCGCTTAACTTGGCAGGAGTTTTATAAACGGTTGGGGGTTGACGAGCAAGCCGTACCCGCGGCTGCCGGCGGCGGCGCGGTAGAGATCGGGGAGCGTACCGCCAGCGGGCGGGTAAAAAACGTCAAGGTGGGTTCTCAGATTATCAGCGGTGTTGACCTGCGCAAACAACTACAGCTGCGCTCTACAGATTTTAAGGCGACTGCCTCAGACAAGGAGATTGTATTTTCTACCCGGGGATATGGCCACGCGGTCGGATTGTGCCAGTATGGAGCGGATGGACTCGCCCAACGCGGCGTCAAGTACAACCGGATACTCACCCACTATTACCAGGGGGCAAAGCTGGAAACCAGGTAGCAACTTTTTTTATGGGCTGGGTTCTGCAGCCTGCTCTTGCTAATTATGAAAATTGATCCTCAAGTTACCTCATTCTGTTCCTAGTCTTTTTCCCTTACCTGTTGGATATAAATGTACAGAGTCTGAAAGACGGGGGGAGCAGAGTGCATGAATACATACGCCGACGCGTCCTGGAGGTAAGCGCTTATTTAATAGAAACTTCGGCTACTGTCCGCCAGGCTGCCGGGGTTTTTGGTGTGAGTAAAAGCACTGTTCATAAGGATATGACCGAGAGGTTGCCCAGAATTAATCAGCAGTTGGCCCGCAAGGTGCGCCATGTTTTAGATATTAATAAGGCGGAGCGCCATTTGCGCGGGGGAGAGGCCACACGCAGAAGATATCAAGGAGGCGATGTCGGTAAAATTTAAGCACATTGGCAGGAAAAACTAATAATATGTCGAAATGTTAAAGATATTCGTGCATCCACCGATATATTAGACAAGTTATCCGTCCTCTATTATTGTGAAAGGAATGGCGCTCTCTGATGTTTGGGATTGAAGATATCGGCATCGATCTGGGAACGGCAACCGTAATCGTTTTTCTAAAAAGCAAGGGCATTGTCTTTAACGAGCCTACTGTAGTCGCGATTGATAGATACAGCGGAAAAATGATTGCCTTAGGAGAAGAGGCACGGCAAATGCTGGGGCGTACCCCCGGCAATATCGTAGCCGTGCGGCCTTTGCGCAGCGGGGTAATCGCCGATTACAGCATGACTGAGTGGATTTTGCAGCATATTCTGCACAAAGTGGTGAAAAAACACCTCCTTTTTCGCCCGCGGGTGATGGTGTGCATACCTTCCGGGGCTACCGGCGTGGAACAACGGGCGGTGAAAGAAGCGGTTATACAGTCTGGAGCGCGGCAGGCCCATTTAATAGAAGAACCGGTAGCCGCCGCTTTGGGCGCCGGAATACAAATTGAGGAGCCCAGCGGCCACATGATCGTCGATGTGGGGGGAGGGACGACCGACGTTGCTGTTTTAAGCCTCGGCGGTATTGTGTGTTCCAGATCGATTCGGGTTGCGGGAAATAATTTTGATGAGGCTATTATCAGGTTTGTGCGCAAGAAATACAACTTGATGATCGGAGAGCGCACTGCGGAAGAATTGAAGATCGGAATCGGTACCGCTTATCCTAAAGCCAAAGAACACGGCGCCAGCCTGTTGATTCGCGGCCGCGATCTGGTGAGCGGGCTTCCGGAGACACGGGCTATAACCGCGGAGGAAACAGCCATAGCCCTTCAGGAACCGGTTACCCAGATTATCGATACGGTGAAAGAGGTATTGGAGCAGACAGCCCCCGAACTGGCAGCCGATATAATCGAGCGCGGAATTGTAATGACCGGCGGCGGTTGTCTCCTGCACGGGATGGACCTTCTGCTCAGCGAGGAAACGGGGCTGGCGGTTAATGTCGCTGAGGATCCCACCTTATGCGTGGCCAGGGGAACAGGGATATCCCTGGGGATGATGAATGTTCTGCAAACATAAAAATTGATTCAACAGTTTTTGCCGCGTTAGGAGAGGTAAACTAACCTGATGCCCTAGGACCAAAGTAAGAAATTATTAGATAACTTAGCAGGAATTTCTCCCGAAAGGTAGTATGTAGTATGTAGTATATAGATCAATAATTTGGCGGCCGTCTGCGGAAGGCGCCGGTAAGTGGAAGAGAGGGGTGGTATTATGGTACGCGGCCTTTATACCGCGGCGGCAGGGATGATGGCGCAGCAGGCGCGGGTAGATACTATCGCCAACAACCTGGCCAATGTAGATACCCCTGGCTATAAAAGGGATGAAACGGCTATTCGTTCCTTCCCGGAGATGCTGATCTCCCGTTTGGAGGGCTCGGAGGCCAAGCCTATCGGCTCGTTGGTTACCGGAAGCGTCGTTGCCGAGGTCAAAACATCCGACAGCCAGGGTTCGCTCAAGGGAACAAACAACCCCTTTGATCTTGCCCTGCAGGGGAACGCCTATTTTGCTGTACGCGCACCCGGGGGCGAGATCTGCTATACTCGTCAGGGCAGTTTTATCCTGGATGAGAATAGTTGTCTGAGGACAACGGCAGGCCATACGGTGCTGGGGATTTCCGGAGGGCGCCTTGAGGAGATCTATATCCCCGGAGGAGACCTGCAGGTGAATGAAGACGGCCTGCTGAGCGGGGCTGTCAACGCCCGCGGAGAGGCGGTGGAACGCCTTGCTCTGACGGCGAAGCCTGCCGGAGAGGTCTGGCGCAAGGGGGGGGATTCCCTGTTCAGGGGGGCGGCGGCTGAGGCGCAGGCTTTTGAGGTCAGGCAGGGCTATCTGGAAGGGTCCAATGTCAATCCGCTGTCCGAGATGGTGAACATGATCTCTGCGATGAGGTCCTATGAAGCCGGCCAAAGGGTGATCCAGGCCACCGACAGCACTCTGGAAAAGGTTAATCAGGTGGGACAGATTTAAAGAGGAGGTTTTTTTGTGATTCTATCTCTTTATACTGCTGCGGCCGGGATGAGCGCCCAGCAGTTCCAGATCGATACTATTTCCAATAATTTAGCAAATATAAACACCAGCGGTTATAAGAGGGCCAGGCCGGAATTCCAGGACCTGCTCTATCTTACGCTCAAGCGGCCGGCAGCTCCGGAAACGCCGGTCGGCCTTGACGTGGGATTAGGCGCATATGCGGCTGCATCCCAGACAATTTTCCAACAGGGGGATCTTCAGCCCACAGATAACCCTCTGGACGTGGCTATCTCCGGCCGCGGGTTTTTTGTTGTCCGCGGTCCGGGGGGAGAGGAGTACTACACCAGGGACGGCAGTTTTAAGAGGGACGCCGCTGGAACGCTAGTCACCGCGGAGGGCTATAGGGTCGAGGTGGCGGGGGCGCGGCCGCTCCCTGATGCCGACAGCATCACCATCACCCGCGACGGCAGGCTGACCTATCTGGATGAACAGGAGAATGAGGTGGATGCCGGCAGCCTGGTTATTGTGCAGTTTGAAAACCCGGCCGGGCTGGAGAAGATCGGGCATAATCTCTACCGGGCAAGCACCGCCTCCGGAGCGGCAAACAGAACTCTGGAGGAGAGTACCGTGGAACAGCGTTTCCTGGAAGCCTCCAATGTTCGCGTCGTGGACGAGCTGATCAGCCTGATCACCGCGCAGCGGACCTATGAACTGAACTCCAAGGCGGTTCAGGCGTCGGATGAACTGCTTTCCATTGTAAACAACCTCCGCCGTTAAAGGCGCCGACTGATGCGGTTGGCGAGAAAGGATATGAAGATGGCCGCTATTTATGGTTTGAACAATCAGGTGGTACAACAGGTTGTAAAAAGTCCGGCAAATACTGCCTCTGATCTTGACGATGCTAAGCTGAAAGAGGCCTGTCAGGAGTTCGAGGCCTTCTTTTGGATGCAGGTTTTGCAGGCGGCGCGCTCTTCTCTGCCGGGGGGCGGGCTTTTCGGGCAGAGTTCCGAAGGGGAGTATTATTCGAGCCTTCTTGATCGGCAGTATTCTCTGGCTCTGGCCAAACAGGATACCGCCGGATTGGGCAAGCTCCTCTATGAACAACTTCGTTCCACGGTCTAATCATCCCCTCTGCTGCATATTTATGAAAGGAGGATCGACGAAAGGAAGTGGCCGGCAGTGCCGCAGACAGACCAGGAACTGACCCTGACCAACAGAGAAAGGGTGGAGACCACAGGGGTGCAGAAAGTGGTGAGCTTTGACGAGCACGAGATAACGCTGGAAACAAGCATCGGCCCCTTAAACCTGCGAGGGGAAGGGATGCACATTACCCACCTGGACCTGACCGCAGGAGAGATGGTCATCGAGGGGCAAATCACCTCCCTGGAATACAGTGAGCAACGCGGTAAGAAGATCAGAGCAAAGGGCAAAAACATTCTCGAACGCCTCATCAAATGACACAGACAGTTGCTCAGGACCTTTTGCTGGTCTTGATGATTACCGGGCTGGGGACAGGTGTCGGGCTTCTTTTTGACTTCTACAGGCTGCTGCGCAGAAGAACCAGGCCTAATTATTTATCCACACAGCTCTGCGACCTGCTCTTTTGGCTTATTTGCTCAGGAGCGGTCTTCTATGCTTTTTTTTGGTTAACAGAAGGAGAGGTGCGCTTTTTTACCCTCCTTTTCCTGCCTGCCGGGATGGCTCTCTATTTCAAGTTTGCAAGTCCCTATCTCAGAGAACCCCTCTATAGCTTCTTTTTATTCATAGGCCGTTGTTTGCGTTTTTTGTTCAGGGGGCTGCTCTTTTGCTTATCTGTTCTTTTTTACCCCTTTCGTCTGGCTGTTTGGGTTATCAAATATGCCTTCCAGTTTCTCTGCGGTCTTTTCCGCCTGCTGCTCCTTCCCTTCCGCAATTTATGGCGCCTGATTCGGCGCCGTATCAGTGAATGGCGCGGCAAAAGTAAAAAGTAGCGATGGTGATTCTATTATGAATCATAATGAAGGTTTTGGAGAGCAGTATGGCGAATAATTAAGTATGATATATTGTATAGAAGACACGAAAGAAAGAAACAGGGGGTAATAGGAGATGTACGAGGGAGAGAGCGCATTGCAGACCGGCCGGACGCCATTTCTTCATTGCAATGCCGAGGGGGAAGCGCTGGATTATAACGAGGCCGCGGTCAAGGCGTTCGGCGGTTTGGAAGCGCTGCAGATTTATTTTCGTTCATCTCGCTTTCAGGAGATTTTTCAGCAACTGGCATCTTCCAGGGAGCCTTATATTGAAAAAATCAGGCGAAACGATAAAAACTATGACCTGACCATTACGCCCTCCAGTTCTCTGCAGGGAACTCCTGTTTTTACTGTTCTATTGCAATCTACAGATCCCTGGGAAAGGTGGGCGGAGGGGGATCAAAATATCCGTTTGATGATTCAGGAAGTGATCGACTGCATTGCCGACGGGATTATCGTGGTGGACGCCGCGGGTTATGTGCGCCAGACAAATCGTTCCTATGAATTAATGGTGGATATTAATAAAGAGGAATATGAAAATAAACACGTTCAATTGCTGCAAGACACCGGATATACACATGCCAGCTTAACCCCTATGGTAGTGAAACAAAAACAGAAGGTAACCATCGTTGACGTGCGCAACAACAAGGATCTTCTGTTAACCGGCGTGCCTTTCCGCAACAATGAAAAACAGATCGTCGGCGTCATATGCAATGTTCGGGATGTTTCCGAACTGCAGCAGCTCAAGCGGAAACTTGACGAAAGCAAGAAGAATGAGCGCATCTTTCGCGAACAATTGATTACTTTCGCACAGGGGCAGGATGAAAAACAGGTTATTACAACAAACAAAAAGATGAGACAAATTTTTGAACTGGCGCTGAAGATCGCGCCGATCGATTCCTCGGTCTTGATTTTGGGTGATAGCGGGGTGGGGAAAGGAATTCTGGCAGAATTTATTCACCAGCATAGCAAGCGTGCGGACAAACCCTTTATTACGGTCAATTGCGGGGCTATCCCGGAATCTCTCATCGAATCCGAACTCTTCGGCTATGAGGCCGGAGCTTTCACCGGGGCCAGCCGCAGTGGAAAAGCTGGGCTATTTGAATTAGCCAATCACGGCACTATCTTTTTGGATGAAATCGGGGAGTTGCCGTTAAACATGCAGGTGAAGATGCTGCAAACGATACAGGACGGCACTGTGCGCCGCATTGGAGGCAAGTCGTCGATTAAGCTGAACCTGCGCATTATATCTGCGACCAACCGTGATTTGAAAGAGATGATTGATAAAAAAACGTTTCGCGAAGACCTGTATTACCGCCTGAATGTGGTTCCCATCAACTTGCCGTCGCTGATCGAAAGGAAAGAGGACATTATTCCACTTGCAGTGACGTTTTTGGAGCAGCTAAATGAGAAATATTCCCTCAATAAGAGATTCAGCACTGATTTAATGAAGAGTTTTCTTGCTTATAAATGGCCTGGAAACATAAGGGAACTGCAGAATGTGGTGGAGAGCCTGGTCGTAACCAGCAGTGAAGATGAAATCACCCTGGGCGACTTGTATGAAATCAATTGTATGATTGGCGTTGAATCTGAAGTGCGGCCATTAAAGGAAATCTTGGGGGATATGGAGAGAAATATTTTAGAGGATACATATAAACGGATGAAAAGTTCGCGAAAAAGCGCCGCAGTATTGGGCATCAGCCAGAGCGCGTATGTAAAAAAGGCCAAAAAATACGGGATTTCGTTGACCGGGGATAAATCCTAATAAATAACCCCTGCTCAAGACTCGAGCAGGGGAAAAGGGATGTAAAAGGGATGTACCGGCGCCGCTGCTAAACTGCGAGAAGCATCTTGCAGAGATCAGCTGCGGAGGCGGCCTCAGGAGCAAAGCCGTCAGCCCCGATTTGATCGGCAAATTCTTGGGATATAGGGGCTCCCCCGATAATAACCTTTACCTTGTCGCGCAGCCCCTCTTCTTTCAGGGCGTCGATAACAGCCTGCATGTTGGCCATTGTCGTTGTCAAGAGAGCCGAGAGGGCGAGTATATCGGGTTCGAATTCCTTGACCGCTTCGATAAATTTCTCTTCAGTAAGATCCACGCCCAAGTTGACAACTTTAAAGCCGGAGCTTTCCAGCATCATCGCCACCAGATTTTTGCCGATGTCGTGCAGATCCCCTTTTACTGTGCCGATCACAATTTTGCCAATGCACGGCAGTTCGGTATCAACGAGCGTTTTTTTAATAATATCTATCCCTGTGTCTAGAGCTTTGGCACACATAAGCACTTCGGGAACAAACATTTCGCCGTTTTTAAAAAGCGGGCCGACAATTCCCATCCCGGCGATTAAACCCTCGTTCATGACCTCAAGAGGGTCTTTCCCGTCGTCGATTAACTTTTTTGTTAACTCTTCAACCCTGTCCACATTACCGTTAACTATCTCTTGACGAAGCTCAGCGATACTCATTGATAAGCTCCTCCTTAATGTAGAGTTATTGTTTTTGCTGTTTTCAATTCCGATAATTGGCGCTGGGCAAAACGCCGGCTGCCCAGCGCGGGGCGGCAGACTTTACCCGCTTCATGCGGATAAGGAGCAGGGGCGCTCCTTATCCGCAGGGGAACGGTGATGGTTACGCGGGTAATGGTATTAGCGGCGCGATAATTAGTCGTTTGCGCCTTAGCGCTCCCTAGTATTTGCAGTTATCCTGGAAGGTCTCCCACATAGCTATAAAGTTTTCAATGGGCACGTCATCCTGAATATTGTGTACAGGGGAGTATATAAAACCACCGCCGGGAGCGAAAACGTCCATAATGCGCTTGGTTTCATCCCTCACCTGCTCCGGCGTTCCTTTGGGCAACGTGTCCTGTGTATTGATGCCGCCCCCCCAGAAGGTGATCTGTTTACCGTATGTGCTTTTCAGGAATTCCGGCGACATTTTGGCTGCGGATATCTGGACCGGATTGAGACAATCAAATCCGGCGTCAATAATATCGGGCAAAGCGTCCGATACCGAGCCGCAGGAGTGAAGCGTCATCTTGATATCTCCATTGGACTTAATTTTGGACTTAATATGATCGATAAGCTGTTTGTGATAGGGAAGAATCATTTCCCTGATCATCTTCGGGGAAGCCATCAGGCCATTTTGCGTTCCGTAATCGTCAGCTTCAGCCGTTACGTCGACTAGACCGTCATATACTTCGAAGAGATTGTCATAGTATTCGATCTTCTTCTCCAGGAGCGTTTGCATAAATTGCCGGCAACGTTTTGGCTCTGAGGCCATCATCATGAACCAGTGTTCAAAACCATAGACCAAGGGACCTGTCTGAAAAAAGCCGTTGCCATACACTTCGGTGATGGTGGTCGCATAGCCTGCAGCGCGATAGTCTTCCATCTCTTTACGGGAAGAGGGCTGAAATTTGCTTGGCGTAGGCCAAACAAACTTCGCGTCATCCTCTTCATTTTTAGCGTCGGCCAAAACGACATCTACTAAATCGAAGTACAGACCCTGCTCTTTCGGCATTCTATACTT
>DHAA01000018.1:13446-14282 GCA_002397275.1 Thermacetogenium sp. UBA4966
AGCCTTGCGTTGCGCACATCGCATTTTAACAGGTCGAGCACGCGATCGGACGCGTAAACAAGCTGATAGGGCAGATGGCATATTTCCAGTTCCTCATCTTTGATGCCGAAATAGTCCAAGAGTTTGAAATAAAAATATTTAGTAAATTTGCATGCATGGCCGGAGCCCAGATCAAGCGGGATGCGATCCGGTTCCTCATGATTCAAGGCACGCAATACTCTTTCGCGAGAGTTCATCTTTTTGCCTCCTAAAATATTGTTTTTTTCGTCTGTGATTCGTTTTTCTCGCCGATTGGTATGGGTTTGGATTTGGATTTTCGAGCGTGCGCTTCTTTATAATGCAATAAATATGCCAAAAGGACTCGATCCAAAAATTCGAGTCGCCGGCGTATAGTCTGGTGTTATAGGCTAGTATATATGAAATTTTGCTTAAAAGGCGGGATCCATCTCTCTATCCAACACTCTGGATCAGGCGCCGGATCAAGCAAAAATATGTTAAAAATTAGTATAGAATTATCTTTTTACAGAATCTTGATGTCGGCGCCCTGCCTATTTTTGATTAATAAACGAATCACATATTGATATAATTGCACCAAAAACGTCGATTATTGTCGGACATGTTTGATGTTATAGCTTATAGCCAGGCGAAATTCAAGGTTATATCTATTTTTGATGACAAAAAGAATCGAAGGGCAGGGGGCGATGACAAGTTTCCTGTATCCCCGGAACCTGCGGCAAGGCGACCCTGCACACGGAAAAAAAGCGCCGAATCTGTCGGCACACGGCGTAATTGTTCAGTCAGTGGATTTTATCTAGCGCCGCTGATCGCTGTGAGCA
>DHAA01000024.1 GCA_002397275.1 Thermacetogenium sp. UBA4966
TTTGGAACCGCCGTATACCGAACGGTACGTACGGGTGGTGTGGGAGGTCGGCTACTCAATTGATGGGTAGCCTCCTACCCGATTTCCTGATAGACTTCGACGGTACCGAAGCCGGCCTGTTTCCGCAGGTGGCGGAGGTGGTGCAGCCTTATATGAAAGCTGGGGATTCTTTCGAGTTGGTAAAGGCGAACAGCCGTTTGTTGCAGTTCGCCGCGGTCAAGGCCGAGCCGGTTTATCAGAGGTGAGAGATCTCCGCCCCGGCCTGCCCAAAAAACCAAACACCGATTATAAAAAAGAATCTACACCAATGATAAAAGAGAGAAGCCTGGAAATGACAAGGGGGGGCAAAAGCTGATTGCCTGCGCCTGCGGCTATCTCTACAGCAAAAAAAGAAGAGCAGAAAATAGTTTGTAAATCCTTTCATCATTGCACGCCGGGTCAACTATCAGGACCCGGCGTGCGTGATCTTTTAAAAAAGTTTCCCTTGAATCCAACAGCGGCGCATTATATACTAAAAACAGGGATTGAGATGAGAATGGAGACTTCAAAATGAAAGACACCTACACAGACCATGACCGCCTGTTTAAAGAACTCATACAAAACTTTTTCAGCGAATTCATGCAGTTGTTCTTTCCAGAAGCAAGCCGGTATATAGATTTTAACTACCTGAAAACTATCTAAAGTTAAGCGGCGAAGAAGAAGCGGAGTTACAGCTGGAAATAAGTAAAGTGGATAGAAAGGAGGCCGAGGCGATCATGCAGATAACCACAAGTTGGCATGAGAAGGGTCGAGAGGAAGGCAAAATAGAGGGCAAGATTGAAGGCAAGAGAGAAGGCAAAGTTGAAGGCAAAATTGAAGGCAAAATAGAGGGCAAGAAAGAAGGTAAGATAGAAACTGCTAAGGCGGCATTGAAAAAGGGATTGTCGGCAGACCTAGTTGCTGAAATTACCGGTCTCACCCAGGAAGCCGTACTGAAGCTGAAAAACGGGCAAAATTAAGTAGGCCCCAGGCTTCTGCAGGGATTGTCTGCCGTGTAATCCCGCGTTCACCGCAGATCTGCAAAAAAGCGTCCTCACACTCGTTTTGACATAATTGTTTTTTTATCGGTTTATTAGAGCGAAAGCCGTTATATACAGTGTTCTTGTTACCGGCAAAATATAATCCCGATATCGGAGGTCGCTTTATGAGACAGATAGCTGTTTACGGGAAAGGCGGCATAGGCAAGTCGGTCATATCCGCCAATATATCCGCCGCCCTGGCCCTGGCCGGCAAAAAGGTGCTGCAGATCGGCTGCGACCCCAAACATGATTCCACCAGGCTGCTCACCCAGGGCGCCCAGATTACCACCGTGCTGGATTACCTTAAAGTCACCCCTCCGGAGGCCTGTCGCCTCGGCGACGTGATGGCGACCGGTTTCGGGGGTGTGGCTTGCGTGGAGGCAGGCGGGCCGGAGCCGGGAGTGGGGTGCGCCGGGCGGGGCATTCTCACCACCTTCGACCTGCTGGAAAGGCTGGGGATCGACCGGCTTGATTTTGACCTGGTGCTTTACGACGTTTTGGGGGACGTGGTCTGCGGCGGTTTTGCCGTGCCCCTGCGCCGCCGCTACGCCGACGCCGTCTACATCGTCACCTCCGGGGAGTTCATGTCTATCTACGCCGCCAACAACATCCTGCGCGGCCTGCAAAACTACGACGGAGAACTGAAAAGGGCGGGAGGCCTCATCTTTAACCGGAGGGGCATCGAGGACGAGGCCGGCAGGGTGGAGCGATTTGCCGGGGCGGTGGGCCTGCCTGTGCTGGCCGCTTTCCCCAGGAGCGACGAGTTTTCCCTGGCCGAGGCCGAGGGGACGACCCTGGTGGAAAGATGCGGCGACTCAGCGATTGCCCGGACATTCAAAGACCTGGCGGCCAGGCTCCTGGAGCGCTCGGAGCTATTTCAGGCCAGCCCACTCACCGACCCGAATCTGGAAGCCATCGTGCTGCAAAATGCATCCCCAGACGCTCTCCCGGTCCTCGCGGCCGCTGCCCTTAAAGAGAAAGAAGACGCTCCGGGAGACCCCGATGATTTGGTGGCGGGCGACCGGCCAAAGAGGCAATTCCTTTCTAAAAACGTGCTGCTGCGCGAGCCCCTGCACGGCTGCGCCTTCAACGGCGCGGTAAACGTGACCGTTCAGATAGGAGATGCCGTGACCCTGGCCCACGGCCCCAGGAGCTGCGCCCATATATCATACCAGACGATCAGCTCCATCGGGCGCAAGATGTTTTTTGAAAGGGGCCTGCTCCTGCCCGTGCAGCTCTCTCCTCCCCTGGTGAGCTCTGATATGAACGAGGGCGTGATGGTATTCGGGGGGTTGGAGGAGCTGAAGGGCAAAATTGAAGAGTTAAAAAAATATGACCCAAGCGCAGTCTTTGTGGTCACCACCTGCCCGGCGGGGATCATCGGCGACAATACCGACGCCGTGCGGGACCCCGCCGGCCTAGGCGGGATCAGGGTCATCCCGGTAAAAACGGACGGTGATATAAGCGGCGACTACCTGCAGGGCGTGATCACCGCCTATATGGACACCGCCAGAGCGTTGATTAAGAGAGATGTCCGGCCCGCGGAAAACCTGGTCAATATCGTGGCCGAGAAAACCATCGCCAGCAACACCGAAGCCAACTTTGAAACCGTCCGGGATCTTTTAGCCGCTGTCGGCGTTTCCGTGAACTGCCGCTTCATCTGTAAAACTTCGCTGCGGGAGATAGAGAACTTTTTAAGGGCTAAGATCAACATCCTGGCCTACGAGGACTACATGGGCAGAACGATCCGGGACTTTCTCCAGGAGGAATACGCCGCCCGGTTTTTGCGGCGCCCGTTTCCGGTGGGCTTTTTCGAAACCGAGAGATGGCTCGCCGAAGCGGCCGCCTGCTTCGGCAGAGAGGGGCTGGCCGAGAGCGTCGCGGCGGAGCACAGGAAAAAGTACCGCTCGGCCCTGCGGAAACTCCGGCCGCTTCTGGAAAACAAGAGGCTGCTGATCATCACCTACAACCACGACATCGACTGGATCTTGGAAACCGCCTTTGATCTGCATATGGAAATAGCCAAAGTCTGTATCCTGAACTATTCTCAAGACAACCTCTTCCGTACCCGTTTCAGGGATCGTTTTGAACTGGCGGAAGACTATGACCCGGCCCAAAGGGAAAGTGATCTGGAAGACCTGAAGCCTGATCTGGTGCTTGCCAACTACGCGGCCCCGGCGGGAGCCGCCTGTACGGACACCATCCCCCTGTGCCCCGCCGCGGGATTCTTCAGCGGGCTGGAGTTGGCCGAAAGGTGGGCGCGGCTGTTAAAAAGGAATTCAACAGAGGGGTGGCGGAAGGATGAAGCTCTGTTCTCAAGATATTACGCCTGACAGCCTCAGCGGAGCCATCTTCGCTCTGGAGGGAATCAGGGATGCCGCGGTGATCCTGAACGGACCCACCGGCTGCAAATTTTATCACAGCGCCATTTCCGACAGCCAGTTCCCCCGGGGGTCATCCTTCGACCCTCTGGCCTATCCGGAGCAGTTTTACTTCGGTCAGCCGCGGCTTCCGGCCACCTGCCTGGACGGCTACGATTACGTCTACGGTTCCGCCGACAAGCTGGAGCAGATACTGCCGGCCGCGGCCAAGGGACATCGGCTGGCCGCGGTGGTTAATTCCCCCGGCGCCGCCCTGATCGGCGACGACTTAAAGAGGCTGGCGAAAAAAGCGCTGGCCGGACTGCCCTGCGTCGTGCTGGAGAGCACGGGGTTTTCCGGTTATTTTGCCGAGGGGTTCCAGAACGCCCTGCTCAAAGTCCTGGACTGCATTGCCCTGGAGAGGCGCCGCAAGATTCCCGGAAGCGTAAACCTGGTGGGCATCTCTATCTATCATAAATATTTTGCGGGCAGCATCAAAGAGATGAAAAGGCTCCTGGAGATGTGCGGCATTGAGGTCACCGCCGTCCTCTGCGCCGGAGACCGGCTCCGGGATCTGCAGAACCTGCCGGAGGCGTCCCTCAATGTGGTGCTCTATCCCGAATACGGACTGGAGCTGGCCCGCCGTCTCTATGAAAGATATGACACCCCTTACCTGGCGTCCGAGGAAGGGCCACCCATCGGCTTCCAGGCGACGGAGCATTTTTTAAGAAAAGTGGCCGGCAGCCTCGGGGCCGACCCCTCGCCTGCGCTGCAGGCCCTGGACAGGGGCAGGGCCGCGTGTTTCCAGCATCTCTCCAGATTCCATTCCCTGACCGGTCTGCCCGGGGGCAACGCTTTTTCCGTAAAGGCGGATCCCTCTACAGCCTACGCCCTTACCAACTGGCTGTCCTCTTACCTGGGCATGATCCCCGCCGCGGTGGAAACAACGCAGTGCGGGCGCAGTGAATTTACCGGCAAACTCGCCGCTCTCCTGGCCGGAGCGGGGTTGGAAAGCACCCTGGCCAGGCCGGTGAACGCAACGGCAGCGGATCTTGTTTTCGCGGACGGCGCCACCATCGCCCAGCTCAAGACGCGCCACGGGAACTGCTGCGGGATCGAGATCGCCCTGCCCTCCCTGGGGTATATTGACGTGGCCGAGAAATCGCTGTTCGGGCCGTCCGGGGCTATGATGATGGTGGAGCAGATTTTAAACGCCCTGCGCTTCCTCTGATTGAGGTCGGAGCCTGATTATGTTAAGCGCCGCCAAAACGACATAATTATCTGTTTTAGCACAGCATAATCGCTTAAAAATTTCGTTTCAAGCGGCGGAAATCTGTGGAAAGGCGCATAAGGTGGAACCTTGGGAACAAAATAGGCAAAAATTTCCTCTGACCCGGGTAAAAAAACAAATGACGATTTAAAGCACACAATCTTGGAGCACCCGCAAAATCTGGCGGGTCTTGCCGTCAATCCGTTTGGGAAAGCGCTGCTGCCCAGGCAAAACCAAATCTGCCAGATCGATGCGCTCACCCGTGGATGTCTATGCAAAGGGTGCCGCGCAAACCGGCGCGTTAAGCGCGCTCGACAAAGTGTGAGGCCGGATAAGGTCGAATGCAAACTGAAAAAGGTCGCCGATGTTGTGGACATCGTATGGTCTATAAGCGACGCGGGCGTCATTACGGCAACAGGCCAGATTGAATTTCAGTTATAAAGGTGGATTTTTCCAGAATTCTGCGATATAATGAGTTTGTTTTATTAAGCTAGTTTTTTCAGGGTGTCCCCCAGAGCGCAGAGCTTGGGGAAAGGAGATTGTCTGACCGGAGCTTGAAACGATGGGGAAAATAGCCGCGGCAATTGCTGCGGCTGTTAAGTAAGAAAAGGAAGGGGAGCAATTATTGGGACGGCACAGGGTATTTCAAAAACAGCTGCAGAGATCGCTGGGAAAGAAGCGGCGGCGGATCATGAATGCCCCGGAGCGGTCGGAAAAAGAGCGTATCTTTGCTCAAGAGCATAAGGACTGGAAAGACATTGATCTGTACCAATATCTGCGGAACCAGCTCAAGACCTTCGGGAAGGGCGCCACGGCTGAGCGGATCATCGGCTCCACCTATCTCGTTGAGCGGCTGGGTCCCTGGCCTGAGATCCGAACACGTGCTCTCCGTGAGGACCCTCTGGCTCCACTGCCGGAGAAAAAATGCCGTCGGCCTATGCCCACTCCCGAGGAGGAGCGGCGTATCGCGGACATGACCGAGGTGGAGATGATTGCCAGGCTGTGGGAGCTATACGGCGAGTTTGGCCGTCCGCCCACACGTCGGGATGTGCCGGGCAGCCATCTTTATCGGGAACGTCTGGGCAGGACCTGGAAGGACGTGCTCCGCACTGCCGGATTATACGGGCCGAAAGCGGAACGGGAGCCCGCAGGATCTGGGGAGAAAGCGGCTTTCGCTCCGCCGGCGGCGGATGAGAGATGCGAGTTTTACGAGCAGTGAGTCCATAGTTAACAGAAATCAGGAATCCAACCGACATTGTCCAATTACTTTTTTCCCGCAGGCTGGGAAGGTTGAGACCTCCGGCGGATATTGAAGCGGCGAAGGATGCAATTCAGGTACTACAAAATAGAGTTAAAGAAGCTCAACTGGCGTGAGTACATCAAAGTGAGCAACCCCGTGGCCGCCGCGCTGCTGAGCAAGATGGGGTTTTTTTGAAAATTATTTGAAGCTAAACGGCGAGAGGAAGCAGAATTACAATCGGAAATAAGTAAGATAGAGCGAAAGGAGGCCGAGGCGATCATGCAGATAACCACCAGTTGGCACGAGAAGGGTCGAGAAGAAGGCAAAATAGAGGGTAAGAAAGAAGGTAAGATAGAAACTGCTAAGGCAGCACTGAGAAAGGGATTGCCGGCAGACCTTATTGCTGAAATTACCGGACTCACCCAGGAAGCCGTACTAAAACTGAAAAACGGGCAGAATTAAGTGCAAAATGCTTTGCCGTGCCGTGAAATATGTCTGATTGTGTTGAACAATTTTTCCTGTATTTTTGCTGGATAATTCCGGATTTTTATTGAAATTGAGATAATAATGTGCTAAGGTATAGCTAAAATAAATATTACCAGATATAAGACAGGATAGAGCTGACCGAAGAACGGAGGCGCTTCCCTTAATTGGGCAGTGCTTTTTTTATTCGTACCATCAAACCCCGGCTAAATCATAAAAGAATCCCCAGTTGAATTAAGAGTTTGTTTTAATGAAAAAGAAGAAAAGGGCATAAAAGGGTGATCAACAACACCTGTGCCAAACAACTTAACATTTAAAAAACTGAATAAATCTTTTTGTGACCCTGCGGCGCCTAAACATGTCCGCAGGGATGGACAAGGGAACCGGGTGCGAGTCCCGGACGGAACCGCCGCTGTAAGCGCCGAGGATCAAGGCTCGTCGACGAAAGTCGGTCACTGGGAAACCGGGAAGGCTGAGCTTTGACCGGCAGAAGCAATATCTGCCGGAGCGCAAGTCAGAAGACCTACAAAAAGAATGTGCTTGCCGCCCTGTGGTGAAAGGGACAAGCGTTGATGAGCAGGAAAACGGCTGTGACAGTCAAGATTGATTGTGCAGCATATTTTATATTCCCTGAAAAGGAAAGGGGTGAGAAGGAGACCTGAAAAAACCGGAGGAAGAGTTGCATGAGGGAGTATCACATCATTATTTTTAATTATAAGTGGAGGAGGACTTATGAGTTACAAAAAAAATACAAAACGTTATCTGGCGCTTCTGCTGGTACTTGTTTTTATGTTTAGTCTGCTGCCTGACACAGCTCTGGCGGCGGGATATGGCGACCCAGTTGAATCGACTTCTATCAAGGACCTGAGCACAGACGCCATTGATGCGCTCTCTTCAGATCCCTCGAATTTTGAGTACGAGCTGGCTGCTCGGGAAGCCGAAAAAGCCGCTGCGGAAGCTGAAGCGGAACAGGAATATCTCGACATGCTCAGAGAAACGGGGATGGAAGTTGATTCCTCCGTGACGATGAGCACCTTCCGCGCCCCCGTCAAACGTGTTGAAGAGGGAGAATTTTTGGGTTATGTGACGATAACGCTGGAGCGCTTCACCCTGGGCAGCGGATATGTTCTGGAACCGGTCTCTTATCCGCTGTACGCAGGAGACACGGTGGCGGATATCGTCCATTATATTTCCGGCTACAAGGATCCATGGTACCCTCATTCTACTTCAACAAAGAAGTTCTCTACGAATACGGGGAGTCTGGATCGGGATTTTGTACTGACCGGGTTATGGGATGACAATGCTCCGGACAATAATATCCCGGTAGAAATCACGAATGCCTTGACTGAACTGGGAGTCCAGATCAGCGGACGGCAGGATGAGGATTGGCTCAAAAACGGCGATTTTTACAGTGCTGGAAAGTGGACCCTCTTGCTGAATAACCAGTTCAAAGGCGAAGCCGATCTGACGGACTACTCCAGCGCTTCCGACCAGCAGACCCTGCAGCCCGGCGATGTCGTCAGGCTCCAGTATTCCATAACGGGAGACGGCAGAGATCTGGGTGTTGGTGATGCCAAACTGTATAGTAGCGCCAATAAAGACAGGCTGACCGCCAGGGTCGCCGGGCTGAACAGCTATGGCCGGGACCTGTTGACAGACAGCGCCTATCGGAGCGCTTACGACCATGCCCTGGAGGTCCTGGCCGATGTCAAGGCGACCCAGGAGCAGGTGAACAACGCCCTGACCGCCCTTATGGACGAGCCGGATGTCGACCTGGACGGCGTACCCATTAACAGCGAGAAAGACCTGCTGATGGGCAATATAGAAGGCCGCATCCGTGTGGGAGAGGAATACGAGCTGGTGACCCTGGACATTCCCCGCGCCAAAGACGACAGTCGTAACTTCGTGCGCGGCGATATCAATTTGGAGGTCGTGCAGGGCAAGAATATAATCTCCATCCGCCGTGCTCCCGGCGAAACCTCGGGAGCAGACGGAAATTACAATATGAAATTAGGTTATACCTACCCTGAAAACAAAAGTATGG
>DHAA01000017.1:0-6141 GCA_002397275.1 Thermacetogenium sp. UBA4966
CTTCCTTCGCCAACGACGCTCTGCTCTCCGATCACAGAACCCTCAAAAGCCCTGGCGCCGTCAAGTAAGCGAGCTCCTCTTCCCAGAACCGCGCCGCGCAGCTCCGCCCTCTCCCCTACCAGGACATTATCCCACAAGATACACCTTTTCAGGGAAGATCCCTGTCCGATCCGCACCCTGTCGCCCAGCACAGCCAGGGGGCCGATGCTTGCGTGAGGGCCGACAATACAGCGGTCCCCGATCACAAGCGGCGGGATCAGTTCGGCAGAGGGGTGGATGCGCGCATTTTTCCCCACCCGAATACCGGCAATACCGGCGCCGATATCCATCTCCTTCTCCAACATGTCAAACTGCGCCTGCATATATTGCTCTATGTTGCCGATATCGCACCAGTAGCCATCGGTCACGAAGGCATAAAGGGGCTGACCGGCGGCAAGCAAGCGAGGGAAAAGGTCCTTAGAAAAGTCAACCATCTCATTTTCATCGATGTACTCCAGGATCTCCGGTTCTAAAATATAGATTCCTGTATTGACAGTATCGCTGAACACCTCCCCCCACCCCGGTTTTTCCAGGAAGCGCATAATCCGCCCCTCTCCATCGGTAATCACAACACCATACTCCAGGGGGCAAGTAACCGTGGTCAGGACCAGGGTAGCTAAAGCTTCTTTCTGCCGATGAAACTGAAAAGCATCCGCTAAACTGCAGTCTGTCAAGGCATCCCCGCTGATCACCACAAAGGTTTCATCCAAAAAAGCAGCGGTATTTTTTACGCTCCCTGCGGTGCCCAGGGGTTCGGTCTCTGTGAAATAGCTCAGGCGGACGCCATAGCCGCGGCCGTCGCCAAAATAAGATTTAATTTCCTCAGGCAGGTACTGCAGGGTAACGGCTGCATCGAAAATGCCGTGTCCATGCAGTAAACGAACGATATGCTCCATACAGGGACGGTTGAGCACCGGCGCCATCGGTTTGGGTAGAGTGCAGGTCAGGGGACGGAGACGCGACCCCTCTCCTCCGGCCATAATCACTGCTTTCAATGGTATCTCCCCCCTGCGAGTGTTTCCGCCGCTTCTTCTGGTTGGCGTTCTCCCTGCAGGTATCCGGGAACGGCATACCTGCCCATTTCTTTGATGCTCTGGCGCATTTTTTTCTGCAGGTCGACTTCAGCCAGGCGGGAATCGGTCTTCCAGGCGCTGGCCTCATAGTGGTCATGAACATCCGCGTAAACCTCCCTGGTTTTGTAAGCGATCTCCTCCCAGGTATACATTTTCCGCAGATCCTGATAAGCCCGTCTGGCCAATCTGTCCGCCAGGTCGGGATCATGCAGCAGCCGCAAGATGTTGTCGGCTAAAGAGTTGGGGTTCCCCGGATAGCATTTCAAGCCGTTTATTTCATGCCGCACAATCTCGCCCAGTCCCCCCACATCAGATACCACTACCGGAGTTTGAGCGGCCATCGCCTCCAGGGCCACCATACCGAAAGGCTCGTAAAGGCTGGGAAAAACAGCCGCGTCCGCCTCTCTGTAGAGAAAATCCCTGGTATCGTCGTCGATATAACCGGTGAAATAAACCCTTTCATAAACACCCATATCCATAGCTCTATTTTTCAGATAATTCAAAGCCGGCCCCTTACCGGCGATGATGAACTTAACCCCTGCATAATGCTGAACCACCTTGGAAACGGCATCCAGGAGAATCTGGGCCCCTTTTTCCTGCACCAGCCTCCCTACAAAAAACACGATCTTCTCTCCGGTGGCGGCATACTGTTCCCGGGAGAGTTGTTCCGCATCCCTCCGCCGGTAGCGGCCCAGATCGACCCCGTTGGGAACAACGCGTATCTTATCCGCAGGAAGCTGAAAGACGCGCTTTAATTCCTGTTCCATATAGCGGCTGCAGACGATAACCCGCCAGGCTTCATAGGTTAGCCACCACTCCACATCGCTGATGTAGCGCTGCAGGTCATTATGCAGCCCCTGGTTTCGCCCGTACTCAGTGGCGTGTACCGTGGCGATCAACGGCTTCCTGTATGACTGCTTGATCACCCGCCCGGCATAGGCGACCAGCCAGTCATGGGCATGCACCAGATCCAGATCAGCCAGAGAGTTAATCAATGGTATGGCATACTCCACCATGCGCAGATTAAGCTGCAGGATCCAGGTAAGGAAATCAGGAGCAGAGAGATTATAGGGCTGTATCCTATAGACATAGACACCCCCATCCTGCCCATACTCCTTGGACTCCGCGTCACCGATAGTGATCAGGTGCACCTCATCCCCCGCCGCTGCCAGCGCGGTGGTCAGGTCATAGACATGCTGGGCCAATCCTCCCACACTGTGCGGGGGATACTCCCAGGAAAGCATTAATATCCGCATTACCGCATCTCCTTGCCATTTCATGTTGTAATGTATGTTTACGTACCGGACAGCCATCTTAGATTTTGCAACAGGGCCGGTTCTGGTCTGCTGCGGAACTCACCGCGCGTAATTGGCTTTAATGGATGTTGATTTTTCTTCTTAGTATGCGACCCAAGCGGGCAAATATACGGCAAATACATGAACGGCATTGTTTTCAGGGATAATATTAAACGTAAACAAAACCTTGGGAAGCGGGGAGAAAAATGGTCCCCTTTTTTAAATGGCTAGGCAAAATAATCGGACGCTCCGGGGATATGGCGGCCGGGTATTCATTGAAACCGGGCGATCCCGGCTATGAGGAGCAGCGCGCCCTTACTTCTCAACTGGATAAAAACCTGAAAATACTAACTGATATCTTTAGGCTGTGCGATGATCTTATCATCCGGGAAATTATCATCGGCAGAGGCAAACAACAAGTGCGCGCAGCAATAATTTATCTCGATCCGCTGATCAATTATTCACAGCTGCAGCAAAGTCTGATGCGCTCCCTGCTGGCTGTGGAAGAACTGCCGCGCCCAGGAATTTCAGCGGATTGGCTGCTCAAGAAGGTGCTGGGCAACGGAAGTGTCTCTGAGGAAGAAAAATGGGTAGAGGTTAGCGACGGAATCAATAGGGGGGCTGTTTGCCTCTTACTCGAAGGGTTGAACAAAGCGCTGCTCGTCAAGACTAGGGAAAAAACAAGCCGTCCGGTCGGCCAGCCCGTAACGGAAACAGTGTTCCGGGGGCCCAGCGACGCCTTTGTCGAAGATGTGCGCACGAACTTAGCGCTATTACGCAAACGCCTGCCCACCTCACGACTGGCTGTGGAAGACCTGGAGGTCGGTGAAATAACAAAAACGAAAATTAAACTTGTTTATTTGAAAGGTTATGTCATCGACGGATTGGTTGCAGAAATCAAAGAACGCTTACGGCGCATTAAAATAGACGGAATCGTGGGCAGCGGCCAGGTAGAGGAATTGATCGAGGACTGCCCCTACAGCCCGTTCAGCACCTGTGAGGCCACAGAGAGGCCGGACAAGCTGGCGGCGAACATTTTAGAGGGAAGGGCCGCTCTGGTATTCGACAACACCCCCTTTGCCCTGCTGATGCCCGTCACCCTTGCGGCGCAAATACAGAGCCCGCAGGATTACTATGAACGCTATTGGTACAGCTCTTTTATCAGACTTCTGCGCTGGGTATCGCTCCTCATCGCGCTCCTCGGCCCCTCCCTCTATATAGCTGTGATCACCTTTCATCACGAACTGCTGCCCACATCTCTGCTGATGAGTATTATCATAGCCCGCGAAGGGATACCGCTGCCTGCCTTCGCCGAGGCTCTGCTCATGGAGCTTATCTTTGAGGTGCTGCGCGAAGCAGGGCTCCGCCTCCCTCGCGCCTTCGGTCAAACGATCAGCATCGTGGGCGCCATCGTCATCGGACAAACAGCGGTAAACGCCGGACTGGCGTCGCCGGCGATGGTCATAGTTGTATCGCTGACCGCGATCGCAACCTTTACCATCCCCTCGCCGAGTATGGCCAACAGCATACGCATTCTGCGTTTTCCTCTGATGGTTTTCGCGGCTTCTTTCGGCCTGATCGGTTTGCTTTTGGCAGCATCCGTATTGACCTCTCACCTGTGTTCCCTTCGCTCCTTCGGCGTCCCCTTTCTTTCCCCTTTAGCGCCCCTCACCTTCAGCGATCTGAAGGACACCCTGATCCGGGCGCCCAGCTGGAAAATGCGCCTGCGGCCGCGCCTCACCGGCTACGCCGACCCCCAGCGGCAAAACGCAGGCATAAAACCGCGCCCGCCTGTAGTAAAGGGCAAAACCTCTGTTAAAAGGAGGGGGAAAAAATAATGCTGGACAGGGGACGCATCAGCAGTGTGCAGCTTTTATTGCTGTTAATAATCGTCGACGCGGCTACCGCTTTCCTCTTCGGCCCAACGGCAGCCATACAGCTTGCCGGCCGGGACAGCTGGCTCAGTGTTTCGGTGATAGCCTCAGCTTTCGGGCTGGCGGTAGCCCTGGTATGTATCGCCCTCGCCCGCAGGTTCTCGCAACAGGTGTTCACCGCATACCTGCCGCAGATCCTGGGAAAAATCCCCGGGAAAATTTTAGCTGCCGCCTATGCCGCGGTATTTATCCATTACACCGCCGTCATTTTAAATCAGGGATCTACTTTTATCCATGTCGCTTTTTTAAGAGATACCCCTCCCATGATCCTAGATATAATTGCCATCCTGGCGGTCATCTACGCCGTCTACCTGGGGATCGAGGTCATCGCCCGCCAAAATGAGATCGTCTGGCCTGTCTGGATCCTCTCGCTTGTTGTCATATTTATCCTGGCAGCCAAGGAGATAAATCCTCATAACCTGAAGCCGTTTCTGGAAAACGGGATCATGCCTGTCCTTAAGGGCGGCCTGCTTATCTGTCCCTTTCGGGGAGAGGTCTTTATTTTGCTCATGCTTTTCCCTTACCTTAACCAAAAACAGGAGGCAATTAAAACAGCCGGTTACTTTCTCCTTGCCCAGACTGTTGTGCCGGCGCTGATTGCCGCGACGATTGTCGGAGTCTTTGGCGACGTTGTCCCCGCTGCCCTTGCCTTTCCCGCTTATAATTTGGCTCGCTACATCTCGGTCGCTCAGTTTCTGGAACGCATTCAGGTCCTGATCGTGGTCATGTGGATGGCCGGGGTAATTATCAAAGCAACGGTATTCTTCCACTCCGCCGCGGTTGCCGCGGCCAGCACACTAGGGCTGAAAAACTACCAGGTAACCGTCCTTCCCATCGCTGTCGCTGTGGTGGCCATCAGCAAGGTTTTTTACGGAACTCACTTGCAGTTGACCGATTTCCTGTTCAAGATCTGGCCCTATTACGGATTTGCCGTAGAACTTCTGATCCCGGCCGTAATTTTATTGATCGCCATCATCCGCAAGAAAGGTGGAAAAAACAAGCCATGATCAAGCCGACACATAAAACCGCAAGGAAAGCAGCAATTCTTTTTCTCGTCTTTTTACTCCTTTTCACCCCCGGGTGCTGGGACAGAAGGGAAATACAAATACTGAACATCAATTCCGCCATCGGGTTTGACCCGATCACTATAGACGGCCAAAGCAAAATCCTGATGTCGGTACTCACGATTAAGCCTTCCCAGGCGGCTGGAGGCAGTGGGAACACGAATACCGCGGGAGGCCCCCAAACACAGGCGACGACAAGCGGAGTGGTTATTTCCGTCACCGGGGAAACCATACAGGACGCTGTGCGCAACTGGGGCCAGCGCTCATCCCGACAGCTCTTCATGGGTCATACCGTGCTTTTTGTGATTGGAGAAGATTTTGCCAGGGAAGGGATCGGCAGGGTGATCGATTTCGGTACCCGCAACCGGGATATCCCGGAGCGGGCTATGATTACGGTCTGTGAAGGGTCGGCGCGTGATTGTCTTCAGGCCCAGTCCGAATTTGAACCGCTGCTTTCCACCGAGGTTTATAATATACTCAATCTCAATAAATTGTATACATCTAAAACCAAAGAGACGAACATCCTTGAGGTGATGTACGACATTGTAACCCCGGGGATAGAGCTTGCCCTCCCCTACGTCAAAACCTTTACGCCTCCGGAAAAGGGGTCCATCGTCAGGCAGCTCCCGGCAACCGGTGAGGAAGGCTCCGCTGAAGAAAGCTCCGGCGAAGGGGACCAGCCCCATAAGAAGGTTTTGTCTATGGCGGGAACAGTTGCTTTCCGCGGTGAAAAACT
>DHAA01000017.1:6392-10976 GCA_002397275.1 Thermacetogenium sp. UBA4966
TGGAATAATTCCCGTTGCCTTTGACTCTACCCAAAAAAACGCATCCTTTCGCTTCCAGAATACCAAAACAGAGATAAAACCCGTTATCAGGAGAAATAGGATTACCTTTCAGATTAAAATAAAGGGAACAGGCGAACTGATGGAAGGAACGCCTAAAACATTTGATATTACCAAGAAAAGCGATATCATAAAAATGGAAAGCCTGATCAACCGGGAGGTGGAACAACGCTGCCGGAGCGCTGTAGTAAAGGGTAAGGAACTAAGGTCCGACATCTTCGGATTCGGAGACAAGTTCCACCGCGCTCATCCCCAGGCTTGGAAGAGGATTGAAGACCGCTGGGCAGCCATCTTCCCCCATGTCGCCGTAGACATAAAGGCAGAATTCACAGTAGAACACTCCGGACTGCTCGACAAGACGCTGAAAATAAAATAGCGTTTATTATACAAAACTATTTTATTTTCCTAGAATTTCTAATACATTTTTGCTGTTGTATTTTATGAATAATTAACAGATAATGATATGGACAAAAGAAGAGGTACAACCTTTCTTGAATAAGCTGCGCTCCCTACCGGCGTAAATATCCAACGTCAATTTTAGCTTGATGATCACGATGTTTTGTGATCCTGTCCATGCCACCGTAACTTACTGTTAATGAAGCCGGCTTAAGACAATCTTAAGAATTTGATAAGGTTAAAATCGTAAAACGCCTTCGATTCTTTGATATGGCGTCGGGGGTTTTTTGTAAATAAAGGAGCTGAACACTATGGCGATGGCGGCAAATATTTTAGTGGTAGATGATGAAAAGTCTATTGCGGACTTGATTGAAGTATATCTAAAAAACGAAAACTACAATGTGCTTAAATTTTACAACGGGCGTGACGCTTTGCTGTGTATGGAGAAAGAAAGTATAGACTTAGCGATATTGGATGTCATGCTTCCGGATATAAACGGCTTTTCCATCTGTCAACAGATCAGAGAAAAGCATAATTTTCCCGTTATTATGCTAACCGCGAAGGACGAGGAAATTGACAAAATTACCGGACTTACGTTGGGCGCGGATGATTATATTACAAAACCCTTTCGGCCTTTGGAAATGGTGGCACGGGTGAAGGCTCAGTTACGGAGGTTTACAAAATACAACGCCGCTGAACCTGCGCCGGAAGAGAACGCCATAGTATTTTCCGGTTTAGCGTTAAGCAAGGACAAGCATGAATGCACCTTGAATGAAAAACCGCTTTCGCTTACTCCCACGGAGTTTTCTATTTTATGGGTATTGGCGTCCAACCGGGGGCGTGTGGTCAGTTCGGAAGAATTATTTCACGAGGTATGGGGCGATAAGTATTTTACCAACAGCAATAATACCGTAATGGTTCATATCCGGCATTTAAGGGAAAAAATGCAGGACAGCGCGGAACGACCTAAATACATTAAAACGGTGTGGGGAGTCGGCTATAAAATTGAAGGATAAACAGTTTCGTTCCGAGTTTACGAAAAAGACAATTTTGCATTGTACAAGAACGGAAATCCTAGCGTCGGTATGGTATGCGATGATCATTGCCGCCGTTTACTTGATCGGCTATAACATTGTATGGCAACCCTCGCCTCTATATTATTTTCTAAAGGCACTCAGCCTTTATGCTACTATTTTGATTCCTGTTGTTTGGTTTGTCATGGTATTGATCATTATCTATATTTATTGGAGCAGAACAGTCGGTTTTATTGAGGATATCGCCGCGGCGAGCACGGCTTTGGCGCAACCGAACGACGAGGACATCCGGCTGCCGGTAGAACTGCGGGAAATTGAAGACAGGATGAATCAGATCAAAAAAACCGCCCTCAAAAATGAGCATGACGCCAGAGAAGCGGAGCAGCGCAAGAACGACCTTGTCGTCAATCTTGCGCATGATATCCGCACGCCGCTCTCTTCAGTGATCGGGTATCTGAGCCTCTTGGACGAAGCGCCTGATCTGCCGGCTGAACAAAGAGCAAAATACACAGCTATAACGCTGGAAAAAGCATATCGTTTGGAGCAGCTCGTCAACGAATTTTTTGAAATAACACGATTTAATCTAAGTTCAATCGTGTTGAATAAGGGGAAAATCAACCTGCCGTTAATGCTGCGGCAAATGGCGGATGAATTCTATCCGACGATGGCGCCTCAAAACAAGCGGGCTGCTGTTCATGCGCCGGACAACCTGGTTTTATGGGGAGATGCGGACAAACTGGCCCGCGTGTTCAATAATATTCTAAAAAACGGAATAGCTTATAGCTACGACGGCAGCACCATTAATATCACAGCCTCGGCGCAGGGGAAAGATGTAATCATCAAATTTACAAACAGCGGCGATCCCATTCCACAGCAGAAATTAGAGACTATCTTTGAAAGGTTTTTCCGGCTTGACGCCGCGCGTTCTTCAAAAACAGGAGGCGCGGGACTGGGCCTGGCCATTGCCAAAGAAATCGTTACCGCTCACGGGGGTACGATTACCGCCCAAAGCGAGGAGAGCAAAACAACGTTTACGGTTGTTCTGCCAACCGGGGATTTGGAACCCGATAAGACAAACCGCAATCTTAGGGAAAAAGTAAGTCGTCCATAAGTTTTTCTTAAGGTTTTGATAAGCCAAAAATACAATATTGCATGTTCGGTTTCGGTAGGATGAAAAATACCGAGCCGGGCAGGCCTTTTATTTCATTAGTGAACAGCAATAGACAAGCAGGAATAAAATCTAAGGAGTGATCGCATGAAACAAATAACGGTAGCCATTTTGTTTGGCGGCAATTCCACCGAATACGAGGTGTCCTTACAATCAGCTTGTTCAGTGATCGAACACCTTAACACGAAAAAGTACCGCCCCATTCTGCTCGGCATTACCCGTCAGGGGGAGTGGATGAAATACGGCGGCGGCATCCGGCAGATTCAAAACGACACCTGGAGAAGCCATGATTCCTGTGTTCCGGCTGTCATTTCTCCGGATCGCCATACTCACGGTATCCTTGTGCTGGATCGCGGCAGAGCGACGGCGATTCCTATCGACGCGGCGTTCCCTGTCCTGCACGGGAAAAACGGCGAGGACGGCACGGTGCAGGGTTTGCTTGAAATGGCGGGCATCCCCTGTGTCGGATGTGGCATGCTCAGTTCGGCTCTGTGCATGGATAAAGATATTGCGCACAAGTTGGTACGACTGGCGGGCATAAAAACGCCTAACTCCATTGTTCTGCTCTCTCCAATTGCAGATAAGAAGCTAGCGGAGCAGACTGCGCATCTGCAATACCCGTTATTCGTTAAACCGGCCAATGCCGGCTCGTCTTTCGGCATCACAAAGGTCTCTGAGCGAAGCGGATTAGCGGATGCGGTGCACATCGCTTTTGAGCACGATCGCAAGGTTATTATCGAGGAAGCGGCCGCCGGTTTCGAAGTCGGGTGCGCGGTTCTGGGCAATGAGACGCTTACCATTGGCGAAGTCGATGAAATTGAATTGTCCCATGGTTTCTTTAATTACACGGAGAAATACACGCTGACAACATCCAAAATCCATATGCCCGCCCGCATCGACAAAGAGACGGCGGATCGACTCAAGCAAACCGCGGCGGTCATTTACCGGACGCTTGGCTGCAGGGGTTTTGCGCGGGTGGATATGTTTCTGACACCCGATAAGGAAATCATCTTTAACGAAGTGAATACCATTCCCGGCTTTACCTCCCATAGCCGCTACCCCAGTATGCTCAGAGGGATCGGCATGGCCTTCCCGCAAATTGTAGATGAACTGATAAGACTGGCGATACAGTCATGAAAACGCTCCGGTTTAAGGCGGCGGATATTTCAAAAGGGCATTTGATTCTTGTCAATCCGTCCCATCCGCTGAAGAGCGATTTGCCCAAGAATCAACTTGTACCTGTGCGTCCCCACGCCGCTCATATTCTTTTGGAGAGACAATCTGCAAAAATGCTCTCGGAGGTCATGGCTTTTTTAGGATGTGAGCATAAGATTGTTCCGGTCAGCGGTTACCGCGCCATGGGGGAACAGCAGACCATCTATGCGGATTCCCTGCGCCGGCATGGGGATGATTTTACGCAGAAATACGTTGCCCTCCCGGGGTGCAGCGAACATCAAACCGGCCTGGCCATCGATCTGGCCCTTGCTGAAAATGGGGATGCTATTGATTTTATTCGCCCTGATTTTCCCTACACCGGCATCTGCAAACGCTTCCGTGAGCTTTCCATACAGTATGGCTTTATCGAACGTTATCCGGCCGGTCGTGAGCAAATTACACAGATCGCCCACGAACCGTGGCATTTCCGCTATGTTGGGTATCCCCATTCGGAAATAATGGAAGAAAAGGACTTGACGCTGGAAGAATATACAGACTATCTCCAACAGTTTCCTTACAAGGGGCTTCACCTCTGTTTACAGCGCAAAAGACGCAGTTTCGAGATTTTCTATATTCCTGTGCCAAGCGATAAGGGAGCGTTTATAGAAATTGCCGACGGGGTTCCTTATCAGGTTTCAGGCAACAACAAGGACGGCACTGTGGTAACACTGTGGAGGGAGCGGCTATGACTGACCCTCAGCGAAAGGAATACGC
>DHAA01000128.1:0-2387 GCA_002397275.1 Thermacetogenium sp. UBA4966
TGCTCCCTGGGGCTTTTGTGCCTTTCTGAGGAGCGCTATTTTAACACTGTTTTGTCCGCTGAATATCTGGCGCCGGGGAAGAAGTGCTATCAGGGGGACTCCATCCTGTGGAGAAAGTACCTGAGCGCAGGGTGGCGGGAGCTGGGGGACTGCCTTAAAGCCGGGGGAAGGGTATCCTACCCGGATGATGCCGCTTGTGGTGAACTGGAGCAGCGTATCAAGAGATATATGAGGGCGATGGATAATGTGGCCCGCGCCAAAGTACAGGAGATCCTGCCGCTGTTTGCCGGGCTCTTTGATGAGGGGGAGATTCTTGATCTGGGAGCGGGTTCCGGAGCGATGGCTGCCGGTTTTCTGGAGTGTTTTCCAGGCATGAAGGCGACGCTGGTCGACCTGCAGCAGGTGATTCCGGTAACCGCAAAGATGATCAAGGAGCGGGGACTTGCCGGCCGGGTGCATTTTGAGGGGGCTAATCTCCTGGAAGCCTGGAATCTGCCGGAAGGGCACTATGATTTGCTGATTCTCTCCAATATAGTTCATGCCTATTCCGAGACAGAGATTTCAGGGATCCTCAGCCGGGCCGCCCGGATGTTGAAAGCGGGCGGGTATCTCCTCATCCATGATTTCTTTTTGGAGCACTCTCCCGATAAGGCGGCGCTCTTTGACCTCAATATGTTTATTAATACCTATAACGGCAGAACCTTTCCCTCAGGTTGGGTGGTGGAACAGCTTCAAAAGAATGGTCTGCAGTCAACCGGCCTGCTCCCTTTGCGCTCAGATAGCGGGGTGATCATCGCCTCCCGGGATGGCGTAGCGCTGCAACGCCTAGCCCTGCGCCCTGTTGACCGGCTGCTGCCCAAAATCAGGGCGCTGGGCTTGCAGCGGGCTGTTCCCATTCCTGCCCGGGCTGTTCAAGTGGCGGACTGGGTTCCGCTGCGCTGCCGCTTTGGCTGTGAGTGTTATGGCAATCACCGCTGCCCGCCGTATTCGCCAACACCTGACGAGACGCGGCGAGTACTCGCCTGTTATGGAGAAGCGCTGCTCCTGGAAGGAGAACCTCCGACCAGGGATTTCCAAAAGATGGCCCTGAGGGCGGAGCGAGCGGCCTTTCAGGCAGGCTACTATAAGGCTTTGGTTTTCTGGGCAGGGCCCTGTTCACTTTGTCCGGAGTGCGCGCCTGACGGGGAATGCCGCAACACCCGTGATGCCCGGCCTTCTATGGAGGCATCCGGGATCGATGTCTTTGCCACAGTCAGGCAGGCTGGGTTTTCTCTGCGCCCCCTATCTAAACCCGATGATTATGTAAAATACTTTGCACTTTTGCTGTTGGAGTGATGCTCGTGCGTGTTTTAATGGTACAAACTCCTTCTGTGGAAACATTTACTTCGGAAAAAGTCTACCCCATCGGTATCGTCTTGCTGGCAGGGATCTTGAAGAGGGAGGGGCATCGGGTGGAGATCGTCGACCTTAACCTGGATCATGACCCTTATGGGGCGCTGCAGGAAAAAATCCTGGATTTCAGCCCGGAGGCGATCGGCTTTTCTCTGCGCAATATCGACCCGCTGGGGAATAAGAACACCTCGCTGATCCCTCAATTTACTGCTGCCGTGCGCCTCTGCGCCGCTCTTCTCCCTCAGGCATCCCTGATCGCCGGCGGGACCGGGTTTTCCCTGTTTGCGGAGCGCATCATGCAGGAACTGCCGGAGCTGGACTATGGAATTGTGGGGGAGGGGGAGCGTTCTCTCCCGCTGCTCTTGGATTCACTGGGCCATCCCCCGCAGCTGCCCGGACTCTGTTATCGTCAAGGGCAGGAGGCGCGTCTGCTGCCGCCCGCGGCAGATTGCGATATGGCCCGCTATCTTCCGCCGGACCGCACGCTGTGGGATACCGCGCCTTACCTGGATCTGAACAGCTACACGCCGTCCATTGGTATCGAGACGAAGAGGGGATGCCCCTTCAGCTGCTCCTACTGCGTCTATCCGCAGCTGCAGGGGATGCGTCTGCGCTGCCGCAGCGCCGCGGCTGTGGCGGATGAGGTGGAGCTTCTGCACAAAGAGTACGGGGTCCGGCAGTTCCACTTCAACGACCCTGTTTTAAACATCCCCCGCGGCCATCTGGAGGGGATCTGCCGCGAGCTTTTGAAAAGGAAGCTCAACATCAAGTGGGACGGCTTTTTGCGGGAAGACCATCTGAATGCGGAGAATATCGCTCTTTTTGAGGATGCGGGGTGCGAGTGCTTTTCCTTCTCTCCGGATGGGCTCTGCCAGGAGGCTTTGGATATATTGGGCAAGCAGGAGAGTGAGGATGATATCCTGAAAGCGGCCGCTCTCGCCGCCGGCAGGGATGTACTCAGCGTTTACCACTTCATGGTCAATGTCCCCGGGGAG
>DHAA01000128.1:2667-3338 GCA_002397275.1 Thermacetogenium sp. UBA4966
TCGTGCTCAACAACATTCGCATCATGCCCGGTACCCGCATGGAAAAGATAGCCAGGGAGGAGGGCGTGATCACGCCTGCTACCGACCTGCTTTATCCCGTTTATTACAACCCCAGGCCCTATGACAGCCTGCGTTATCGCTTGGAAACGTTTCATTTCTGCAAAAATGTTTTTATGTGGAAGGGAGTTGATGCTTAAATGAAAGTCCTGCTGCTGGAACACCCGCGCTCTGTGTCGCCGGAACGCTGCAATGATATAGCCAATACCCCTCTCGCCTCCTGCCTTTTGTCCGGATATGTAGCTGGTGTGCTGCAGGGAGACGGCCATGAGGTCGATATTATTGAAGGCTATCTGGAGGGCCTCTCTTATCAGGAGATCGAGGAACAGGTAAAAGAGCGGGCGCCGGGGCTGCTTGCTGTGAACATGGTTTATCATTGGCAGGGTGATCAGGAGATCTTCTCATTTCTGCAAAAGCTGAAAGTGGAAAGGATTGTTCCCTATATCGCTGTCTATGGTTATTATCCCACCTTTGCCTGTGAGGAGATTCTGAAAAACTGCGCCGCGGTGGATGCGGTGGTGTTGGGTGAACCGGAACTGACCTTTTCCGAACTGGCGGCGTTTTTGTCACGGGGGGAAGAGCCGCGGGACCTGCCGGGGCTTGTTGTGCGGGAC
>DHAA01000128.1:3594-4600 GCA_002397275.1 Thermacetogenium sp. UBA4966
TCCCTTTCCCGGTGCGCACAGAGGCGATGATGCGCATCTCCGAGGTGAATCTTCAGGGGAGCCGCGCCTGTTACGGGGGGTGTACCTTCTGTTATATCAACCCCTTTTATGGTGATCAATCCCATTGGCGCGGGCGCAGCCCGGAAAACATCGCTGCGGAGATCGACGAAATTATAGCCAAATGGGGAAAACGCCGCTTCTATTTTACGGATCCCAATTTCTTCGGGCCGGGTGAACGGGGGCAGCGGAGGGCCCTGCGCTTGGCCTCCCTGCTTCAAGACCGCCAGATCACTTTTGGCATCGAGGCCCGTGTCAACGACATCCGTGCGGAAACGATGAAAGCTCTGGTGGGCGCCGGGCTGCGAAATATCCTGATCGGGCTGGAAAGCGGCCGCGATCAGTCGCTGCAGAGACTGAACAAGATGACCACGGTCGCTCAAAACGAGCTGGCGCTGGAGATCCTGAGGAAATACGGAATTGAGCCTAATATAGGGTTTATTATGTTTGAACCGGATTCCAGCCTGGAGGACATCAGAACCAATTTCCAATTTTTAAAAAGAAACCACCTGCTCGACAATTTGGCCGTTACCGCCAATGTGCTTTATCACCACCAGATTATTCTGATGGGCACGACAGCCTTCCGACAGCTGAAGAGCGAGGGACGGCTGCGCAACGTGAACTCCTTTTATGAGGGAACAACACCTTACAGGGACGACCGGGTAGCGGCTTTAGCGGATCTGATGCGCGGTCTGACGAACGTTGTTTTCGACCGCATGGACGGAATTTGGAGCGAGAGAGTGAAAGAACCGGAAAATGCCCGGGAGAGATACGGCAAGATCAACCGGCTGCTGGTGAACAGGTTTGCAGAAGCGCTCTCTCTCCTGGAGTCCGGACAGATGCTCCGCGGCGAACTGAGACAAGAGCAGGTGAGAAAAGATGCGGCGCAGATCGACCAAATCTTAAAAGCGTGAGGCGAGGACAGTTCTTGAATTAGCCGGGTATATGA
>DHAA01000125.1:0-17164 GCA_002397275.1 Thermacetogenium sp. UBA4966
TTCAGTGATCTCCAGACAATAGCCGTTATACTGAGTCATTTGATTTCCCTCCTAACTTAATTTCTCCGCGCGGCCTATATTTCCTGCACAATGAAACACTTTATGCGCGACGGTCTATACTGTTAACTCATTTTTCTTTCTGCTCAGTTGCCCCCGCAGCCTGAGGATTGCTTTCGTATGCAGTTGTGACACCCTGGATTCAGAGACCCCGATCACCTGACCGATTTCTTTTAAGGTAAGCCCTTCGTAGTAATATAGAGCGACGACCAGTCTCTCCCGTTCCGGCAGTTTATCGATCGCCTGAATCAATATCTTTTTTACTTCCATTGCTTCGAAAGACAGAACAGGGTCCGCGGCCTGCGCATCGGCTATCATCTCCTGAAGAGGGGAGTTATCGCCGCCGTCATCCGCAGGGCCAAGATGATCATCAAGAGAAACGAGCGTAACCGGCGCAGTTTGAACTATCAGCCGCTTATACTCCTCTGAACTCATGTTCAGGTAAGCGGCAACCTCTTCGTCTGCGGGGGGTCTTCCCAGCTTTTGTTCAAGCTCCCAAAGCGCATTTTCCAGCTCCTTGCTCTTTCTAAAAACAGACTGCGGTATCCAATTGAGAGAGCGCAGCCAATCCAAAATCGACCCCTTAATCCGGGAGAAAGCGAAGGTTTCAAACTTATACCCCAGATCGGGATTAAATCTCTCTATGGCGTTGATCAGACCGTATACTCCGGCGCTTACCAAATCGTCATATTCAAAATATCCTTGCAGACTCGGGGATATGCGTCCGGCTATGTATCTGACCATAGGCAGATAGTTCAGGATCAGTTTTTCACGAGCCTGAGCGTTTTTATTATTTTTGTATTGCTGCCAGAGTAAAGATTCTGCGGCCATCACTTCTCACCTACCGCCAAGAATACAATCATATAACTTTTATCTGACGACCGATACTTTTGATATGCAGCATCCCTGTACCGGTACAAAATCTGACGCTACGCCCGTAATTTTTACCTGTATCCTGAGAGACGACAGGTATCTTCTCTTTATCAAGCGCTTCGAGCACTGCGTTCAAGTTGCGTTCCCCAATGCACATAAACTCTGAAACGTTGGGAAAAGAGAACATTTGAGCGCCCCCGGCAATTTTGGCCACAAGCCGCCTGGCGGAAGCTCCTGATTTCAACATTTCAACTATAAGCGCCGGAACCGCCGTATCGGCGAATTTGCCTCTATATTCTGTTTTTAGCCCTTTATTGGATGCGGGCAGCATTACATGCGCCAGCCCTCCCACCCTGGCGAAAGGGTCGTAAAGACAAACACCGATACATGAACCCAAACCGATACTGACCAGTTCTGTGGGAGATAAGGCGACTTTTATCTGGGCAATTTCTACAAGCAACCGACTGCTATTCAACTAACTGTTTCACCCCAAGCGCGTTAAAAATAACCTGTAAAGCTTCGGCCTCAGGTAATAAATAGAGGTAGCCCAGACTGCGTTTATCGCCGTAACGAAAATCCGTTTTGATAAACAACACATAGTCCCCGCTCATTCCGGAGCTATAGAGAACGCTCCCCAGTATAGCCCCCGCCATATCTATACATAGGGCAGGAACCGTCGGTATGAAATGAAGAGATGTAAACAGCCCCAAGGCGTTGAAAAAAGAACCTGCTAAAATGTTTACCATTTCGGTCAACGCTGAACAAGACAGCTCGTCACTGAATTTCACGTTTCTTTTTTTTAGCAGAGTAGCGGCGATCTGCTCGGCATCCGCAGCAGGAAACAAAAACAAAATGGCGCCTGAGGCTTCGCCCTTGAACCGCAAACAAACGCCGGCCACGCAAGCTTCCGGCCCGCCGGCTGCGGAGACCAACTCGGAGAGGGGAAGTATTTCAATATCCGGCACGTTCATCTCTACGCGGGAACCGATCATTTTAGAAAGAGCGGTTGCGGCATTACCCGCTCCGATATTTCCGACTTCCCGCAAGGCATCAAGTTGCATACTGTTCAGCTTTAAATATGATTCCACAGCATCCCGCCTCCTTACTTCGCCGTCTGAACACCTTCCAGCAGCCCGGCAAGATCTATCAGCAAAACCAATCTCTCTCCTAATTTCCCGATTCCTTTTAAGTACAGAGATTCTTTCTGTTCGGCGGATGCCGGAATCTCCGAGGATACATCTATGTAGGCCACTTCTTTAACCCCTTCGACAAGCAAACCGAGCGTTATATCATGCTGATGGGCAATGATCACCCTTTTATAAATCCTTATTTCTTCACTCCGATGGCCCAAGAGCTCCCCGACGTCAAGTACGGGAACAATACTGCCGCGCAGATTGATCACCCCTTTGATAAATCGGGGAACTCGAGGCGCCCGTGTTATCTGCGGCGGACGTATGACTTCCTGTACTAAATCAACTTCTAAACCATATTCATTCGGCCCAATATTAAAGAGCACCATCTGTATCTGCGCAGATAACCGACGATCCGCATTATCAATCAAACTGATCACACCTCTCAGACTAAGCTGTTAACATCGAGTATGATGGAAACCTGACCGTTGCCCAGGATAGTTGCTCCGGCGATACCTGGAATCCCGCTCAGCAAGTTCCCCAGCGGTTTGATCACAATTTCCTGCTGTCCTACAAGCTGATCGACGACAAGCCCCCATCGTTGTTCGCCTTTGCGTACTATAACGACGAACAATTCTTCGTTTTTCGGGAGATCGGGAACATCAAACAATCGAGCAATCCTGACAATGGGAATAACCTTCTCGCGCAGCAGCATAACTTCTTGATTTTGTATGGTTTTGATATGTTCAGGATACAAAAAAGCCGTCTGCTCTATGGAGTGAATGGGAATTGCGTACTGTTCTTCGCCAACGGCTACCAGCAGCGCTTGAACAATAGCGAGAGTAAGAGGCAAACTGATGCTGAATTTTGTTCCTTTCCCCGCTTTTGTATCGATGCCGATAGCGCCGTTTAATGATTCAATCTTTGACTTAACGACATCCATCCCAATACCGCGGCCGGAAAGATCATCGATCACATTATTTGTGCTAAAACCCTGCTGAAATATAACGCCCAGCACAGCTTTGTCATCGAGCAGTTTCTCCTCCTGTGAGGTTAAAAAACCATTACTGACAGCCTTTTTGCGGATCTCTGCAATATCCATTCCCGCTCCGTCATCCTCCACCTCAATGATTACATTGTTTCCCTCCTGCCTAGCCGCCAGCCGTAAAACCGCTTCTTTCGGTTTACCTTGCCCGGCTCTCACTGCAGCGGTTTCGATCCCGTGATCCAAAGCATTTCTGATCAAATGCACCAGAGGTTCTCCAATTTCGTCAAGCACAGTGCGATCCAGTTCCGTTTCTTCTCCCTCCAGCACCAACTCAACATTTTTATCAAGCTCATGGCTTAGATCGCGCACCATGCGCGGGAATCTGTTAAAAACTTGCTTGATAGGCATCATGCGCAGCTTCATGACCAGCGATTGGAGGCTGTTTGTCAGCCTTCCCATCTGTTCGATAGCCTCAAGTAAATCTTCAAGGCGATAATCGGCGCTGATCTTCTGCAGACGGGTTTTATTGATCACTAATTCACCCGCCAGGTTCATCAGACTGTCTAAGCGATCGATAGCGACTCTGACTGTTTTTAAATGTTGTGAACTGAAAAAACTCTCGCCCATCTGCTCGCGGGATTTTCCCTGTGCAGATTCCTGCCGCGGCGATGATGAGCGGTCGGGATCCAGTTCGGTTAGAGAAACGGACTTTACTTCAGATATCTCTTCCATGTCGGCCTTAATCTTTTCTGCATTATTTTGCGATAAAAGGACGATTTCAAAGCAATTATCAAATTTTTCTTCCTCGAGATCCTGAACCGGCGGGACACACTTGATGATCTCTCCAAACTGTTCCAGACAGCGGAAGACCATGAAAACGCGGACTGATTTCATTACCGTTCCCGGTTCGAGTTCGATTTTCAGACGATATGTCGTGTGCATATTTTCCCCGACATCTTTCGCCATAGACGGCAGGGGATCATTTGATTCCGGTTTTTCATGATGTTGGCCGCCTTTTCCCAGTTTCCTCAGCTCATCAATGACCTGCAAGGAAATATCAGGTTCTTTACCCCTTTCAGCATAGCTGTCCACCATTAAATGCAGATTATCGAGGCATTTTAAGAGAAGATCAATGACCTGTGGAGTTACTGCAACCGTACCCTCTTTAAGAAGGCTGAGAGCAGTCTCCATCTCATGGGTTAAAGCGGTAGTCTTTTCCAGCCTCATTGTGGCGGCCATGCCCTTCAGAGTATGGGCGGAGCGAAATATCTCGTTTAAAACGCTTGTCTTCGTCGGATCTTTTTCCAAGAGCAGGAGATGGTCGTTAAGGCTGTCCAGATGCTCCCGCGACTCCTCCAGAAATAGATCTGAATATAATGATAGATCCATGATCGACGATCAGCCCCCCTTCATTCCTCGGTTTCCAGCAGCTTCACAATCTCCTGAGCTAAACAGCAGGCGCCCCCTTAAGTCAAACGCTTCTTCATCAGATGCCGCTGGCGTTCGAATACATAAGCAATGATTCGTTCGCGAGCTCTTTCATCGATCACAGCAAACTCAATCCCCGTCAGATACCCTGTTTCCTTGCCGCTTTTGACTTCTTCTACACGCACAACCCTGCCTAAGGCGTCGAAGATCCCTCGTTTCGGCAATGTTATCTGCATTTCCACATACTCATTTTCTTGCAGCCGAACCGGAGATCTAACTAGAACCCCTCCCCCGCTGACATCCAGGGTCTTGGTGTGATAGATTCTATTATTTTCTGTAGGCGCCAGGGTGAGGGGGAGAACAGCGCCGACCCTAAAAAATTGTCTCCTATACAGGCGCTTTACCTGGCAAGGCCAGGCTACGGTTATCGTAGACAGGTCGTCTCTTGTAAACTGTAAAACATCTGATGTAAAGCAATAGGATTTTGTTCCCACCCGGTAATTGACTGTGATGATTTGACCAGGCTTAACGGGAACCACCTGCCGTTCTTTGATCGGCGCCGCCAGGACTAACCTTTTGTGGGATATAAACTCTACCCGGCTGTGATAATAAGCATAGTCCGGGGACTGATCTTGGCCGAGCTTAATCGTCACCAGCTGGTTCACTTTTGGGGTTTCATTCAACAATGCTCGGTCACACTCCTTAAAACTGTTCCTCCCGCAATATCGAAGAGGCCAGCCGCGCCGGCTCGGGCTCCTCAATATCATCCGGCACATCCTGACCGGTTGTAATATAGGCAAGGTTCTTCTGCATGCGGTTAACCGCGTTCAGGATCACGCCATATTTTAAAGTTTCATCAAGTTTAGTAAAGATCAACTGTTTGACATTGAGCTGCCCGAACCTGGAGGCAATCTCCCACAGATCCGCTTGTTTGGTCGTCGCTCCCATGACCAGTAGGATCTCCATATCGGGGCAGGCGTCCATAAACAACTTTAGCTTGGCCATCGCTATTTTGTTCAAAGGGCTTCTCCCTGCCGTATCCACCAGGATCATCTCTTTTTCTTCATGTTTTCTCAGTATTTCCTGGAACTGCTTGGGAGTAGATGCAATTTCAAAGGGTATGGCCATCAGATCGGCATAGGTTTTCAACTGTTCCGCTGCAGCTACACGGTATGTATCCAGGGTCACCAGAGCGACGTTTTTCTTTTCCAGTAAGGAAAATTGTGCCGCTAATTTAGCGACCGTTGTTGTTTTCCCTACCCCTGTAGGACCCACAAGCGCAATGACCCGCTTCGTACCGTTATCTCGGCGCAAAGAAGGATGCGCGGGCTTAAGGAAATATTCCGCGGTAATCTCTTCCATCAACCTCTTCACATCTTCCCTCCCCTTCGTTGGGGACTGCGCTGAACGCCGCATAGCCTCGTCTAATATTTGCCGAACCAGCCCCTCTTCGACTTCATTGGCTCTTAATATCCTGTAATAATGCTGAAAGATCGCGGGGTAACCATTGCCGTTAGCAACCGCGGCAGATTCAAAGTTTGTGACCATGCGATCCAGCATAGTTTTTAAATCCTGGAGTTTTTCTTCAATAGCACTGTTCTCTGTTTGTTTCCCATCTCTCGTCGGAAAGGAGGGGCGCGTTTCCGACGGAGTGTTCCTCTGACGCTCATTCGCCTGCGGCTCTTTGTTTTCAATCGCCGCGGTCACTTCAACCAAACGCCTGCCGAAAAGGCCTAAAAAGCCACCTCTGCGAAGATACCTGGTCTGCAGGATCAAGGCGTCGCTGCCAAAACTGTTTTTAACCTGGTTAAGAGCTCCCTGCATATCATCGGCCACAAAACGTCTAATTTTCATCGACGCTCACCATTCCCAAGGATTCGACATGAACATTCGGATAAATTTCATTATAGGATAAAACCACCAGGCTGGGCGCTACCCTTTCGGTCAAACGCTTGAGATGTAATCTCACAACAGGAGAGCAGAGAATCACCGGCTGGCGGCCGCTGTTGATCACTTTGGCCGCTCCCTCGGTCATTTTGTCCAGAATCCGCTGCGTCACATCGGGGGAGAGGGCTAAATACGACCCCTGCTCTGTCTGTTGGATACCTTCGCTGAATATTTTCTCTAAATTCGGATCCAGGGCCAATACGAACAGCTTGTCGTCATGTAAATAGGGGCTGACGATCTGCATTCCCAGAGCCTGACGCACATGTTCGGTTAATAGGTCGGCATCTCTTGTCAGATGGGCTGCATCCGCCAGCTTCTCCAGTATCGTCACCAGATCCCTGATCGATACCCTTTCCCTGAGCAGATTGCCCAGCACCTTCTGGATTTCACCTAAATTGAGCAGTTCCGGATACAGTTCATTGACAACGGCCGGATTCGTTTTTTTGGCATGATCCAGCAGGCTTTGCACATCCTGCCTGCTCAAAATTTCATGAGCAAAACTCTTGATCAGTTCAGTTAGGTGAGTAGACAATACGGATACGGCATCGACTACGGTAAACCCGGCCAGCTCAGCCTCTTCCTTCCGGTTGGCGGGGACCCATAACGCCGGCAGTCCAAAGGTAGGATCCTTTGCTTTGATACCCTCCAGTTTCTCCTGAACGCCGGGTCCCAGAACCAGATAGTGATTGATCACTATGTCGCCGCTGCCCGTCTTCACACCTTTAACTTTAATCTCATAGGAGTTAGGTTCTAACTGCATGTTGTCCCGCAAACGGACAGGAGGCACTACAAATCCCAGTTCCAGAACTATTTGGCGCCTGATCATCACTATACGGTCAAGAAGATCTCCCCCCTGGTCTGCATCCACCAGCGGAAGGAGATTGTAGCCCAGTTCAATCTCCAAGGGGTCTACCTGCACCAACGAAAATACTTGTTCCGGTTTTTTGGCCTCTTCAAACTCCATAGCCCGCGCCTTTTCTTCCTCCTCAACCTTCTCCTGCTTTAATGAGCGGTTCGTCGTATAAGCCACGGCAAAAAGAGCTGCGGAGACAATCAAAATAGGAACCACAGGGAGCCCGCATAGAGCGAGAAAAATTAAGATCCCCCCCGCTATAAACAAAACCTTAGGATAGCTGAACAACTGCTTAGTCAGATCGGAGCCAAAGCTGGACACCGCCGCCGCTCTGGTCACAATAATACCTGCGCTGGTAGAAACCAAAAGGGCTGGAATCTGAGTGACCAGGCCGTCCCCTACGGTGAGGACCGTATAGGTCTGCAAGGCTTGCTGGAAGTCCATGCCTCTTTGCACCAGACCAATCAGGAAACCGCCCAGGATATTAATCACTACGATAATAATTGCAGCGATGGCATCCCCGCGTACAAACTTGCTGGCGCCGTCCATCGCTCCGTAAAAATCTGCCTCTTGCTGAATCTTGCGGCGTCTCTGTCGTCCTTCATTCTCAGTAATCAAGCCGGAGCTGAGATCAGCGTCTATGCTCATCTGTTTCCCGGGCATTGCATCCAGCGTAAACCGTGCCGCCACCTCGGATACACGCTCCGCGCCTTTCGTAATAACGATGAATTGGATGACCACCAGGATCAGAAATATTATAAAACCAACCGCCGGATTTCCGCCGATGACGAATCCTCCGAATTTTTGGATGACCTCCCCGGCATAAGCATGAAGCAAAATCAGGCGTGTCGTTGATATATTCAGGCAGAGGCGGAAAAGAGTCATCACCAGCAAAAGCGCCGGAAACACAGAGAAATCGAGTGTTTCCTGAATAAACATCGATACCAGCAGAATGATCAGGGAAATGGTAATATTGATGATCAGCAGAAAGCTCAACAGCCCGGGTGAAAGCGGAATGATCATCATGATTACGGAAAAAACAATGAACACGGCCACAAAAACATCGCTGTACTTGGCCAGAGCGCTGTCGGGAGTAGAAGATATCACTTAATTCACCCCCACTCTGCGGGCATAATTGGGCTTTAACTTGTAGACAAAGGCTAAAACACTGGCTACGGCTTCATATAGTTCCGCGGGTATCATCTGATTGACCTCCACTGTTTTATATAGAACCTGAGCAAGGGGAGGTTCCTCAAAAATAACTACCCCCTGCTCGCGAGCAATCTCAATGATGCGTAAAGCCAGGGAATCAACACCTTTGGCGACTACTACCGGCGCCACGGAATCTTGCGGCGAATAGCGCAGAGCAACCGCGTAATGGGTGGGATTTGTAATGACTACGTCCGCCTCCGGAACCTGCTGCATCATTCTGCTGAAGGAAATTTGCCTCTGCCGCTGCTTCATCTTCCCTTTTAATAAAGGATCCCCCTCATACTGACGGTATTCATCTTTTATCTCTTTCTTCGTCATACGCAGTGATTTTTCATGCTCCCAGTACTGAAAAACGTAATCCAGACCGGCGAGCAATAACAGCAACAGCCCAATGCGCAGTACGATATTAGAACTTAATGCGCCGATTTCCGCAACGGCGTCGGAGATGCTCATATCCATGAGATTGGGGAAAACTCCGGCGTTGGCGCGGATTGTGCTGTATACCAGATAGGTTACCATGATTACTTTGGCGATAGATTTTACCAACTCCACCAGGGCGCGTTTGGAAAATATGCGTTTAAAACCGCTGATGGGGTTGATGCGCTCCAATTTAGGAGCTAACGGCTCAACTGTAAGAACAAAACCAACCTGAAACATATTGGAAGCCAGGCCGGCTACAGCGGCGATAACCATCACCGGTAAGCAAACCTGAAAAAAAGCCGCGGCTGTGAAAAGCATTAAATGATTAACAGTATTAGGCTCGAAATCCTGCAGCAAAAAGCTACCGAAGATCTGGCTGCCAAAAATGCCCATCTGCGCTCCCAGCCAGGAGCCGCAAGTTTTCAAGAAGAAAAAGGTACAGAGCAAGATCACAGCTGAATTGAATTCAATGCTCCGCACAACCTGACCCTTTTTGCGCGCCTCTTCGCGGCGGCGGGGAGTCGCTTTTTCAGTGCGATCTTCCGCAAATAACTGAAGATCGATGGCCTCGGCAGAGTAACGCAATCGATCACCGCCCCAAAAGAATAATTATCGTATTCAAATCCTCGAAAAGCCCGGCAAAAATACGCCCAAAAGCCCATACCAGATAAGGCATCATCACCATCACTAAAGCCAATCCCAATCCTATTTTAAGAGGCATCCCCACCAGAAACACATTCATTTGAGGCACTGTACGAGCGATCACTCCTAAGGCGAGATCCGCGATAAACAGCGCCCCCAGTATGGGCAGAGCGATCTGGAAAGCAGTGCTGAACATCCCCCCTGCCAGGTTGAGGATCCAGGAAACTAAAGACCCCGAGATATGCGCTTTTCCTATAGGTATTATATGGTAGCTTTTATTGAGCGCTGCCAGAAGATAGTGATGCCCATTGATCGTTAAGAAAAAAATGACGGCAATAAGATATTTGAATGTTCCGATAACCGGATACTGCAGCCCTGATTGCGGATCGATGACGTTGACGACTCCAAATCCGGTCTGCATATCGATAAACTGCCCGGCAACCTGAAAAATGGCGAAGGCAATCTGTGTGAGGAAACCGATGGCCGCGCCGGTAAGCAATTCGCCAAGAAACTGGAGCAGATAACCGCCCAGATCAGAGGCAACGGCTATCTGCACCTGCCAATAGCTGGAAAATATAAAAAAAGCAACCAGCGCCGCGAACCAGATCTTGAGCTGAACTGGAATATTACGGTGATTAAATGGAATAGCAGTTAAAAAAAGTCCGGCAACTCTCGCCCAGAATAGTAAATACAGATCAGCCTTTTGAAAAAACAAATCCCATAATTGCATAAAATCAGTCCCTTATTTGGCATACAGCTGCATATTCAGCAGAAGATTCTGAGTAAAAGAAATCATTATCTTCATTATCCAGGGAGCAAAAATGACCGCGGTCACCAATACGGCTATAATTTTTGGTATAAAAGCCAGCGTCTGCTCCTGAATCTGCGTTGTCGCCTGAAAAATACTCACCAGAAGCCCCACCAGCAGACTGACTCCCAGCATGGGCGCCGAAACCAGCAGCACTGCATATAAGGCTTCCCTTCCCAGGGTAATTACAAGGTTTTCCGTCATTTAAACCACCTCATGAAAAACTTATTATCAGTGACCGCATCAAGAGATGCCACCCGTCAACCATGACAAACAAGAGAATTTTAAAGGGAAGCGAAATCATCATGGGAGGGAGCATCAGCATCCCCATGGACATCAAAGTGCTGGCCACGACCATATCGATCACCAGAAAGGGGATAAAAATTACAAAACCGATCTGAAACGCTGTTTTCAGCTCACTGATCGCAAAAGCCGGTATCAGTACATGATTGGGTATATCATCAAAGGTTTTGGGTTTCGACATATTGGAGAAGGACACAAAAAGCGCCAGGTCCTTTTCTCGCGTCTGCTTAAACATAAAAGAGCGCACCGGCTCCATTCCCTTACTAAAAGCGGCTTCCTGGGTAATTTCTCCCTTCAAATAAGGCTGCAGCGCATTCCGATTTACATCCTGCCAGGTAGGCGCCATAGTAAAAAACGTGAGGAAAAGGGCCAGACCGATCAGCACCTGGTTGGGAGGCATCTGCTGCGTAGCCAGAGCATTCCTCAGAAAAGAAAGCACAACAATAATCCGTGTAAAGGAGGTCATCATAATCAAGATGGCCGGCGCTAAAGACAATACGGTAAGAATCAATAATATCTGCAGGCTCTGAGACACTTCCTGCGGGTTATCAGCATTGTCCACATCAAGGGTTAAAACAGGCGCCGCATCCGCCTGCTGAAACGCAATTAATCCGCAGCAAAAAGCGCAGATCAATAATGTGAGCAGAAAGCTCACGGCCATTACACTTTCTCGTCTCCGCACCCTCTTAATCCTCCTTGTTATAGTCGCCGCTTCTGTTTCCCCTGTTCGTTAAATACCGTTCAAGACATTTTTTCCAGAGAGCGCTGGGTGACTCTTTGCTCTCTAAATCCTCTGCTGTGAACAGCGCCACCTGAGAAGGGTCGTCAATTTCCAGCAGCTTTATTATGTTGTGGTCGGTAACCCCGAGCACATAAATATTCCCTGCTATTTCAGCCAGAAGCAGGGCGCGGTTTTGACCGATCATCACCTGGTCAAGGATGCGCATCCAACGTCCCGCCCTGGTCAAAGGGGTCTGCCGTTGAAAGAATTTGATCGCCAGAAAGGCAAGCAGAATAACGACGAGCAAACTCAAAACCACGCGCAGCAGAATCGCTCCCATGTTGGGGGCTGCTGTTTGTACAGGATCCTGGTATGCGGGCAGGGTCGCGGCCATCAAGACAAAGGAATAAATGCCCTTCATCATCATCCTATTACCTTAGAAACAGCCTCGATAACTCGCTCCGGCTGAAATGGCTTGACGATAAAATCCTTGGCCCCTGCCTGGATGGAGTCAATGACCATCGCCTGCTGTCCCATGGCGCTGCACATAATGATTTTGGCCTGAGGGTCAATACTGCGAATTTTTTTTAAAGTGCTGATCCCATCCTGCTCCGGCATGGTAATATCCAGAGTCACCAGATCCGGATGCAATTCCTTGTACTTGTCAACGGCTGCGGCGCCGTTTTCAGCCTCTCCAACCACCATATACCCATTTTTGGTCAGGATGTCCTTCAGCATCAAGCGCATGAACGCTGCGTCGTCAACTATTAAAATCTTTTTATCCAACAGTTCTCCCTCCTCCAAAAAACTCACCGCAGGTTATTGATTCTCTCCTTTGAACTCAGGATTTCCGTTATCCTGACGCCGTAATTTTCGTCAATAACTACTACTTCCCCCTTAGCGATAGATTTTCCGTTGACAAAAACATCAACTGTTTCCCCCGCCAGCTTATCTAGTTCCACAACAGCGCCCGGTCCCAAATCCAGTATGTCTTTGATCGTCTTTTTGGTCCTTCCCAGTTCCACTGAGAACTGCAGGGGAACGTCCAGAATCAGTGTAATATTTCCCGCCTCAGCCGAAGGCGCGGTTTCCGCAAGGGGGGCAAACTGAGCTTGCTGCACCGCTATGCTCTCCTTATCGCTCTCCGGGGCATGTTCATGTTCCTGATTATTCTGCTGCGGCGCCTGAACGGCAAGAGACGCTGTCTGCTCGGCCTGCGGCTGCTTTTTACCATCATCAGCATCCTGCTCGACTCCGCTCAGCAGGTAGGCGCCGGTTTCTTTGGCGAAATCTAGGGGAATCAGCTGCATGATTTCACTGTCGACGATCCCTTCAATAGACAGATTAAAGACGATCTTAACCAATTGCAGATTATCTGCGGAATTATGAATCTGCTCCTCTGCCAGGTTAACTACATTTACAGATGGAGGGGAAATCCCAACCTTTTTTTTAAAAATAGTGGACATAGATGTCGCCCCGGCGCCCATCATTTGGTTCATGGCCTCGCCGATGGCGCTTAAATGTATCTCGTTTAGTTCTTGAGGCGGATCAACGGCGTCCCCTCCCATCATCAGATCAACGATCAATCCCGCGTCCTTTATTTTAATAACGAGTACGTTATCCCCGGTCAGTCCGACAGTATACTGAACATTCACAATTACATAAGGCAAAGGATAGTCGTCCCTTAATTCACCCTGGGTAGTAATCGAGACCCGGGGGGCTGTAATTTCCACTTTTCTGTTGAGTAAATTGGAGAGAGCGGTAGCCGCTGTTCCCATAGTGATGTTGGCGATCTCGCCAAGAGCGTCCAGTTCTAAGCCGGAAAGGGATTGAGCATCCATCTCCTCCTGAGTTAATTCCAGTTCATTCACAATTTGAGCCTCCATTCTCAAGGAAATCGGTAATTTGAACGGCAATCCTATTATGAGAAACGCCGGGTTTCGCAGAGAATTTGGGACAGCTTCCTATGTAAACCCCGAGATCATCGCTGACCCTGCGGTTCACAGGAACGACATCCCCTACCTTAATCTCCAGCAAATCCCGCACGGTTAACATACTGGAACCGAGAACCACCTTGAGAGGTATTTTTGCTGATGATAGTTGGTCCTTGAGGAAATGCCGCTGTTCATGGTTTATTTCTCCCGCGTCTCTGGTAAACCAGTAGTGGGCGCTTAATTTTTCTAGAATCGGCTCCAGAGCAAGATATGGAAAACAGTAATTTATGATCCCGTCGCTCTTTCCAATCCTGGTTTCCAGCGAAATCAAGATAACCATCTCTGTCGGGGAAACGATCTGCGTAAATTGGGGATTGGTTTCAATCGTTTCAATCCGCGGCCGGAATTCCACAATATTCGCCCATACCTCCTGGGAGATATCCAGCATCTGCTGCCCTATGCGCCGCATGATGGTTCTCTCAATTTCAGTCAAGGAACGGCTGATTATACTTGTCTCCCCGCGTCCTCCTAGAAGCAGATCGATCAATCCTAAAGAAAGCTGAGGTTTAATTTCCATAATTCCATTGCCTTCCAGGGTGTCCATATTGAACACGACGATCACCGAAGGGTCGGGAATAGAGCGAATAAACTCTTCATAGGTAAGCTGTTCTACAGACAGCATGGATATTTGCACCGTTATCCGCAGCAAACCGGAAAGAAACGTGGACAGCGTGCGGGCATAATTATCATAAATCGACTCCAGAGTGTTGATCTGTTCCTTGGAAAATTTATTCGGCCTGCGAAAATCATAAACACGGATCCTTTGCGTTTGCTCCTCTTGCTTGAGTTCTTCCGCCGTAACTTCTCCTGAGGCAAGAGCATTCAATAAACTGTCGATCTCATCCTGCGATAAAATTTCCGCCAAAACCTGCACCCCCAAATTACTGGAGAACCAAATCCGAAAAATAGATATTTTTTATTTTCCCTGAACCTAAACAAGAATTAAGATCCGCCAGTATCGCTTTTTTCAACTGTGTACGGTTCTCTGCCTGCAGGTCGTCGCTTGTCTTGCTGTTAAAAAAAATGATGATCCTGTCTTTGAGAACCGGGAGTTTTTCCTCGATCTCTTTCTTTAATGATTTATCACTCATCTCTAGAACAACCATCACTTTGACGTATTTTTTTTCGCTTCCGGGCGCCAGGTTGGTGGTTAACTCCCCGGCTTCATAAAGAGACCCCATCTGAGCTGCTTTAACTTTACCTGTAGCTGTACCCCCCTTTAGCGCCATATAAGCGGTAAAAAGAGCGATCAGTGCGCAAAGAACGACGGCCGCGCATCCAAAGATCAGAACTTTTTGATCGATAACAACCCCTTTCCCGCGCTGGCCAAGTTCTTCACCGTTCCCACCGGCCATTAAACTTCACCATCCTCCATGAATTGATCCGTATCCACCTCGTCTTCCTGCGGCAGATAGCGGGAAATCGACCTGCGAAAGCGCACTATGCGCCTTATAACTTCTACGGGGCTCTCTTTAACAATAAACCTCTTTCCGGTAGTCAGTGTCACAACCGTATCTGGAGTACTCTCCACAGACTCGACCAGGTCTGAATTCACGTAAAACTCCCGGTCATCAAGCTTTGTTAAAGATATCAAGCGATCCGCACCCCCTTCCCCCATAAGGGGCGGGCCTGCCCCTGAAGAGCAAGCCCTCTTTCTAAATAGATTTACCGAGCGCTACCTCTTCAAATTGACCAATTCCTGCAGCATCTCATCTGAAGTGGTGATCACCCGGGAATTTGCCTGAAAGCCACGCTGCGTGATGATCATATCGGTAAACTCACTGGAAAGATCCACATTGGACATCTCCAAAGAACCAGGCTTTAAGGTACCGAAGCCGCTGCTGCCGGCGCTATTGATGTTAGGCGCTCCGGAGTTGCTGCTCACCGAGTAAAGAGAATTTCCTTCCTTGAAGAGCCCTGCTGGGTTAGAAAATTGGGAAAGGGCGATCTGGCCCAGGGTCCTGCTCACCCCATTGGAGAAAACACCTTCAATCGTTCCGCTCTGGTCGATGGCATAGCTCTCCAGCGTCCCGCTCGTGTAGCCGTCCTGGCTTTCGATAGCAGCGTTGAAAGCAGCGCCGTACTGAGTGAGTTTGGTGAAATCCAGGGTGATGTTAAGCGGATCCGATCCAACCGGAGCAAAAGTAATGGCGTCGGAAGTAACCGTATCGTATGTCCCATTAGTATTGAAATTTATGGTTCCTGTTCCGCTGGCGGGAGCGGTCAGTGTGACTCCCTCGGGACATGTAATGGAGCCGACTGTCCATGTCCATTCATTAACCGCTGATTTCTCCAGTGTGACCGGTACCGTATACTCCTGCCCCTTGGAATCGTGAACAAAATAACTCAACACAATTGTATCGCCAGTCGCCACCTCGCTGTTCAAATTTCCTGCGAAAATCATGTTTTCAGTGGCTTTAGCGTTTTCCGAATCATTAAGGTTGATCTTAATATTGTTCAGGTGATCAGGGTCTTCCGGCATCCACCCCCGGACATGCATGCCGTTGAGCATACTGATCAGGTTGCCCTCTTCGTCAAAACCAAAACAGCCGACACGTGTATAATAGTCTCTGCCGCCGTCATTGAGGATGAAGAAGCCGTCCCCGTTGATGCCCAGATCGGTGTTTTTCCCGGTGTCCTGCATACTGGTGCCTTCCATGATCACGTCAATACTGCCCACCGATACACCGGGGCCAATCTGCATGGGGTTGACGCCCCCTCTCCCACCGGTTACCGGTCTGCTCGCCCCCTGGATCGTCTGGTAGAGCATATCCTGGAAATTTACCCGGCTTTTCTTAAAACCTGGGGTATTAACGTTGGCAATGTTGTTGCCTATGACATCCATCCGCTGCTGGTGACATTTTAAGCCTGAAACAGCAGAAAAAAGTGAACGCATCATCTTAAAAACCTCCTTTTTTAGGGCGGCTTACCTCCATCCTTCGGTAAACCAGGGCTCCCTCCTGTGAGGTCCGGCCCCTTATTCCCTTATTATGTAATCACCGCGCTGTCTATCTTTGTAAATACATTCCCCCGCGCACTGTTTTCATCGATTGCCGTTACCACCGTTCTGTTTTTGATGCTCACGATAAAAGCAAGATTATCCACAAGGACCAAAGAATTATTCGCCCCTTTGGCGGCCGCTTTTTCTACCGCGGCGTTAATCCTCTGCAGCTGTCCGTCATCGAGAGGGATCTTCCTTTTAGAAATCCGCTCCTGAGCATGCCGGGAAAACTTGAGAGACTGCTGAGCGAGAATCTCTTGAAAGCTTTCACCCTTCCGCATCCCCTCGTTTCTCGTCAGGTTGACGCTTGCCGACGGCAGAAGGGGACGGGGAAAAGAGATCTTATCTGTCACCCATCTTCACCACCCTCAGCCGCAGCCGATACACTGTTAACCCAATAGAGCGGAACCGCTTTCCCGTCCAACTGCAGCCAGACATTTCCTTCCCTCTGGTAAAAACCTGACACCTTCCCCTTGATCAGGGCGCCGCTTTCCGGATCTACCGCTTCAATGCTGCGGCCGAGCAGGCTGGAGGCGAAAGACAGGTCGCCCCGTTCCCATGACAATTCCTGTAAACCTATCATGTATTCCAGTTTTGTGTTCAGATTCTGCAAATTCTCCAGAGAGGTCAGTTGAGACATCTGAGCAATGAACTCGGTGTTTTTCACCGGTTCCATGGGGTCCTGCTGCTTGAGCTGGCAGACTAAAAGCTTCAAAAATTCATCTTTACCGAGATTTTGCGACTCCACATTGATAGTTTGCCGCTGTTGCGAAGAAGCGCTGATCGC
>DHAA01000125.1:17435-18116 GCA_002397275.1 Thermacetogenium sp. UBA4966
TGAACAGCCCGCTCGTTTTGCTGTTCCTCAGCAGCGCAGACTGAACTTTCACTGCCGCTCATCTGCCGGTAACCGCCGTAAGATTCACCGGCGCCGGCAAAGTTCTGAGAAACTTGCTGTCCTTGCTGTCCATCAACCGAAACACTCAACTGCTGCCAGGATATTCCCTGCTGCTCCAGGCTGTGGCGCAAATCATAGAGACGCCCTTCAATCAGGCCGGCTGTGGCCAGGTTTTCCGCGATAAAATGCGCCTGTACAATCCCCTTCACTACTCTGATGTTTAGTTTAAGCTGTCCCAGGAATTCGGGATTAAGCTTCAGTTTTAGATCGGCGTGATCCTTCCCTAAAAAAAGGTCAGCTTTGTCCACAATCTGGTCGGTCAGGTTGTCCAAAGTCCTTTCCGGCGCAATATCTGATTTAAAGGCAATTTTATTATTAGCCGTGTTTATCCGCATATCTTCAGCGATAGGCCCGGTTGGCGCGCCCTTTACATCCAGAGGCGCCGGCGGCAGGTCCGTCTTTGTTCCTTCCTGTTCAGCTTGAACTGCTCTGCCTTCTCCATCTGATTGCGCATCGATATTTACCCGGCTCTTGGGAGTGGGCGCCCTTTCGTTAGTAAGTGGCGGCTCGGCAAGTTGTTCAAAAGCAGACTGAGATGCCAAAACGCTTTCCTGCCGCTGA
>DHAA01000042.1 GCA_002397275.1 Thermacetogenium sp. UBA4966
ATTATGGGTATTATGTCAATTAATTCTCTAGTTTTTGCCTTTTTGCACGATGGCGAGCGACTTGTTCGGGTGAAGATTTCAGCGCTCAATTATTTGACGGCGCTATGTATAGGATTCCCGGGATGATATGCAGAATAATATAGCATAAGGTCCGGCGCCGGAAGAAGATTGAGGAGGGGTATCTGCATGAGATTGATCGTGGCGGTTACAGGAGCTACGGGGTCAATATACGCGGTCAGGCTATTGGAAGCGCTGAAAACGGAAAGAGTGAGCGTTCACTTGATTGCAAGCAAGTGGGCTGAACGAACTCTGCATCAGGAGATGGGCTTAACGGTCGGCGACCTGCAGCCGCTGTACGATTGCCGTTATGAAGAGGATGATTTGGCGGCGCCTGTAGCAAGCGGCTCTTTTCTGCATGACGGGATGGCGGTTGTCCCTTGCAGCATGAAAACTCTGGCCGCCATAGCCCAGGGGTTCAGTGAAAACCTGATTGTAAGAGCCGCGGACGTTGCTTTGAAGGAGCGGAGAAAACTTATCCTGGTTCCCCGGGAAACCCCTTTGCACGCCGTTCATCTCCACAATATGCTTACCCTGGATCGTCTCGGGGCGCTGATCATGCCGCCGATGCCTGCTTTTTATAATCATCCCAGGAGTATCGATGATTTAGTGAACCACCTGGTGGGCAGGATCTTGGACCATCTGGGTCTGGACCAGCATCTGGCGCCTCGCTGGGAGGGGCCCTGTTCACCACCAGATGAAGGGCTTGATTAATTTCCAGTCAAAACTGCCGGCGTTCACCCGGCTGCGGTCCTCGAATTCAATTTCTCCATCGCTTATCCTGCGGATCCATTTCCCTGTGAGGCAGGAGAGTGATCCGGGGACATCTACCTGTTGATAGAGGGCTGAGGGTTTAGCCCCGATGCGGGGCGTTCCCCTTTCCAGCGCATCACGCTTCCCCTGATCAGCCAGGAATGTATAGCGGTGGAAGGGATCAGCTTGCGGGGCTTCCGGAGAATCCGGGTCTGTATACTCTGTTTGGCTTAGGGTATCTTCAAACTGTTCCAGTTCGCAGTATTTAAAAAAACCGCCCCCTTGCCAATCGACCTCTTTGGAGATGCCGCTTTGCTCTCCGGCCAGCACCTTTTTCATCCTGGGCAGGGCATAGCTGTAAAAGTGATCACCCATCTCCACCCCTATCCACTTCCGCTTCATCTTCTGCGCCGCGGCAGCGGTGGTTCCTGATCCCAGGAAGAAGTCCATCACCAGATCTCCTTCTGCTGAGGCTGTATCCAGGATCCTTTTTAAAATATGTTCGGCGTTGCGGGTGGGAAAGGCGGGATCCTGAGAATAGCTTTGAATGTTCGTCCAATCGGAGGTGATTTTGCGGGGAGGGTTTTTCAGCTCCGCGATGAATCCCCGGGCGCCGCAAAGGGGGCAGCCCTTCCACTCCCCCCGGTAATGCTCGTAGCCGCAGCCGCGGCAGTGAAGGCGCACCCATTTTCTGGCAGCCCATTGGTCGATCAGCTCCTGTTTCAAACCCCAATGCCTCCCCGGGGGCGGTTCTAGTAGGCAGCCGAAAACAAGGCGATTCTGATTTGAGTTCCTGGCGCCCGGATAGTGTACAAAGGGAAGCCAGCCTGTTTCCCGGGGCTCCCAGACCTCCCTCGGTTTTCCTTCTTTTGTTTTTGAGTAAAAGAAGAGGGAGTCGGTGGCTACCAGTAGTTTGTTCCTGGCCTGTTTTTGAATCCCGGATCTCTTGATGATCACCTCGTTTTTGAAGTTTTTGCGGCCGAATATCTGATCCATTAACAGCCGGACATACATGTTGCCGTTGTAGTCGCAGCGAACAAAGATGCAGCCGCTTTCCTTCAGCGTCTGACGAGCGGGCTGCAGCCTGTTTTCCAGGAGGGTGAGCCACGCGGAATCATCGTACTTGACCGAGTAGGCGTAGCCGGGCTCCTGCCCCCTGTTGAAGGGGGGATCGATATAGATTGCCTGCACCCTTTCTTTGAATTTGGGGAGGATGGTGTTCAGGGCCTGGTAGTTTTCGCTTTTGATCAGCCTGCCGTCAAGCTGTTCATCCAGGTGATCAAACAGCGAAAGGATGTCTCCTTCCAGATCCTTGAAGTATTTAGTGTCGATGGGAAGAAAACGATGCCTGCTGCCAAGGCCTTTTTCCGGCGAACTCTCCTTAAAAATTTCTTTTATCTGAAAATTGTCCCCCACCAGGCCCATCTCTTGCCATTCTTTGATCTGGCCGCGGATTCCCGCATGAGAGGCCAGACGCCTGACGAGATCGGCATCTTTGCAGGCAATTCTGTCCAGGGTGAGCACATAGTTTGCTTTCAGGATAAACTTGGGCTTATTCCACAGGCGCAGCAATTCTTCTTCAAAGCGGCCGGCGGCTGAGATCAGCCGGCGGCTTATTTTTTGCAGGGTCGGTATTATCTTGTTTCCCTCTTCGCTCCAAACCCCTTCGCTTTCACGGAAGTAACGGTACAGCCAGAGGTCGGACTGCTGTTGCAGATAGAGGCGCGGCTCCTTGCTGATATAGTACTCCCTTTCTCTCTGGCTTTCAAAAACAGAGACCGCGCTTTTAATCGTTTCCTCATCGGCAGGCGCGCCCTCCTCCTGAAGTTGGCGCAGGATTTCACCCAACTTGTTTTTCCTCCCGGTTTCTGCCGCGGTAACGGCAAAAACAAGCGCCCCATCCCTTCTTTTTCCTTGAAATTGATAGCTGAGCGCTATTGCTCCATTTGATTTGTTCAGCTTTAAGCCGGAAACGTCGAAGAAAAGCCTGATCCCCTTCAGCTCAATTTCTAAGTCGCTTAAGGGGCAGTCGGTTTTTACATAATAGAAGCCCCCCCTTGTCCGCTGCAGAAGGGCGTCGAGGCCCCTGGCCTGATCTCCGATAGCCCGGCGCTGTGCCTTTCCAGAGCAAATAAAGGGGCGCGGCCCCAAGCAGAAACTCAGCAAGGTGCGGAGCTGATGGAAGATATCTTCTCTGTGTTCCGGTAAAGGAGAGAGTGCGCGGCGTATTTCCTCCATCAGGGTTGGAAGAAGGTAATTTTTATAGTAGTGCGACTTGATCTGCATTAATCTGATGCAGCCTGTTTTTCCTTTGACCTCTGCTCCGGCAAAAAAGCATTCCAGGGTTTGGAAAAACAACTGTTCTTTTGTCAACAGTTTCCCCTCCAGAACAGGTCCGGCGTACACCTTAATCATATCATATATCTGGGACGTATTCCATATTCACCCACTGCAATGCCTAAATGGTTTGCTTATTCATGGCGGTTTTAGTATATTGTTTTAGAAAAGAAAGTGAAGGGGGTGGATTATTTTGCGCAGCGCCATTTTGAAGATTATTGTTAATATCGGCGGGTTTTATCTTGCCGCTCTCTTTTTCCCCAATATCGCTTATGATTCTCCTGCTGTTCTGCTGGGAGCGGGGCTTGTGCTGGGGTTAGTAAATATTCTGGTGCGGCCGCTCCTGGTTTTGCTGACATTGCCCATCAGTATTCTAACTTTTGGTCTTTTCACGATTGTGATTAATACATTGATGGTCTTGCTTACCAGCGGCCTGATCGATGGTTTGCATATTCCGGGTTTCTGGCATGCTTTTGCAGTAGCGGTCTTTATATCTGTCTTAAATATGTTGTTCTTTGACTAGGCGCATTGCGCTGCGGACGGGAGAGAAAAGGAATGCAGCTTTCAATGCCTGTGCCGATTTTGAGGATCGCGGAGGAATTACATCTGGCGGGGTATGAGGCTTATGCCGCCGGGGAAAGCGTACGCGATTCTATCCTGGGGCTGGCGCATCAGGAACTGAAAATAATAACCGACGCTCCTGCCGAGATGGTAGGCGTTCTTTTCGACAGGGTTTACCCCTCTCCGGAGGACGGTGTTTCTCTGACCGTTTTCATTGACCAGATAGCGGTCGCGGTAACCTGTCTGCAGAAACGGAGGGGTTCTGCTCTTGATTTATCGGCGGCTCTGATCTTCCGTGGGTTTACGGCAGACAGCCTCTGCTATGATCCCTTTTCCGGGCAGCTGATCGATCCTTGGCGGGTCTCTCCCGCTCTCCATTCCGGGGTGGGAATAATTCAGGCTGCGGGAGATCCCGTCTCCAGATTTCAGGATGATCCGTCCCTGCTGTTAAAGGCGTTTTATCTGATGAAACGCTTTGATGACGCCGGGGCAAAATGGCGGGTTGAACCGGGAACACGGGATGCCCTGGCGCGCTGTGCATCTCTTATCGGGGCTCTTCCTCAGGGAAAGCTCGCCTATCAGCTGGACAGGATTATTGTGGGCAGGCGGCCGGATCTTTACTTCGGGGAAATGCTTGATTCAGGGGTCCTTAAACATCTTTTGCCTGAGCTGGCGGATACTTTCGGGATCGCGGAGAGCGGCTGCCGGATCAAGGATGTTTTTGACCATACCATGATGGTGGTGAAAAAGATTCGTCCGGAGCTGCATTTGCGCTGGGCGGCGCTGCTTCACGACATCGGAAAGCCGCACTGTATCAGCTTTGAGGGTAAGAGCGTGCATTTTTACGGGCATCAGGTCATCGGCGCCGTCATCTCTCGCCGCATTCTCAGAAGGTTGACCTACAGCGAGGAGTTTGTAAAAAGGGTTTCTTTCCTCGTCCTCCATCACATGTACCCTACCCCGCGGACGAGAAAAGCGGTGCGCAGATTTGTTGCCAAAATCGGGCTGAGAAATTTGGGGGATCTGTTAGAGCTGCGCCGCGCCGATATAATGGGTGGGAAGTACAAAAACATCGGCAGTTTAGAACACTTCAAAAGAGAGCTGGAGGCGGTTCTTTTTGAATTGCCTCCCTTTTCGCTTAAAAATTTGGATATCGACGGTTATGATGTGATGAAGGCGCTGGGAGCGAAACCCGGTCCGCAGGTGGGCGGCGCTCTGCGGTTTCTCTTGGAGAGAGTCGAGGAAAATCCGCAGCTCAATCACAAAGAAACGCTGATCAAAATTTTGCAGGAAGAATTTATTTCCACAACTATTTCCTGACAATGACAAACGGCGTCTGTTGATCAGCGTTTCCCGCGGGGTTCTTTTTAAAAACCCGCAGCAGCAGTTTCCTGTTGACCCCTTCGGTTGCCGCCAGGATCTGGGATCTGCCCAGGTCGTTGGCATCGATGATGGCCGCCTCGATTCCGAAGCGATTCTTGATAGCAGACGCCACTTTTTCAGGGTCTTGCGGGCCGAGAACGATAAACTTGTCAAAGGGGGGCACTGTTCCGGTGATATCGTCGATGAGCGCCGCCTGCTTCCCTGCCAAGCGATAAAAATCACCTTTTCGCCGCAGAAAGACTCTGGTCAGAGAGCTGATCATAAAGGCGAGTATGGCGCGCAGCGTTCCCTCTTCATTCATCACCGCCTGCAGGGCGAAGGGGGAAGAAAGGCTGCCGTCCTGGTCAACGAATTGGGAGATAAGCAGCGCCCATAGTCCCGGTTTGATCTCTTCCGGCCTGATCAGCCTTCCCTGGGAGATGGCCACAGCTGTTTCCGCGGCTACCAGGATATCCCCTTTGCGCAACTGGGGGGAGGCGTATTTTTCGATTATCTCCAGCAGGTCGTCCTCGGGCGTAATCAATTTGGTGTAGACAGGTATCGCCTGTACTCCCACCTTACTCGACCACCTTTTTTTGTTTTCTTTCCAGGGGCATGGTTATTTCGGCCAGTTTCCACTGGATTCCCTTTCTTCCTACCACCTGGTAATAAATGAGTACTTTCACACGGGGAAGGGCGCCGAGCAAAGCGGAGAGATCGACGCGGCTGCGAACGACGAGCTCCAGTTCAGTCGTCAAACAATCGTTCTTTTTAAGGATCACTGATTTCCAATAGCTGTTTTCCCGCTTCTCCTCAGCGGCCAAACGGAGATGTGCTCTGATTTCCAGATCATTCATAATCTTTCCGCCGTAGACCGGCTGGCAAAAAACATTGTTGACCATTCCCTGCTGTTCACCTTTGTTGGCAAGCGGGATCAGACAACTGCAGCAGATCTCGCGGCCGGCATGATCGGATTGAACAGCGAATTGGCGGGCGCCTTCCGTATCCAATAGGATATTGTGGTTGCCTGAACTCAGGTAATAAACCGCCAGCGCGGCGGAAACAGCGCCCGCGCAGGTTATAAAAGCCACCAGGAAACCCAACCTAGCCGCCCCCTCCCTTTTTTATGGCGTCATTAAATATATATGCCTTGTTGAAGAGGTGCATAACCTCTCAGCGAAAGGCTCATTTTCGGAAATTGTAACAAATATCAAGCAGCTTCTATATAATAAAGCGAATTATAGTGGCGAGGAGGCGAGTTCGTGTTAGCGGTTCCGAGCAAATTTGCCCTGGTTGCAGGGCGCGGAGAAAGCGTAACCCCGTTAAATTCATTTGATGCCGCCCTGTTGGACGCCGGTATCGGTAATCTGAATCTGGTGCGCGTGAGCAGCATCCTGCCCCCCGGGGCGCGGCATACGCCCGGTCTGCAGATACCGCCCGGGACCCCGACCCCAACGGCGTACGGATACCTTACCAGCAGCAGTCCGGGCGAGATGATCGCCGCTGCCGTGGGAGTGGGTATCAGTGGGGATACTTACGGCGTGATCATGGAGTATGAAGGGTTCTGCTCAAAGGAGGAAGCGGAAAATAGGGTGCGGGCTATGGTAGAGGAAGGTTTTCGTATGCGCCGTCTTTATTTGGAGGATGTTCTTGTTCAGGGGATCGGCCACCGCGTTGAAAAAATTGGGTCTGTTTTGGCCGCTGTGGTGCTGGGTTATTAGGACGTTATCCATATCCCTTTGTTGACGGCTTTTAAGGTGCTGGTGTATAATTAAATACGGCGACAGACACTTTTTTAATATGCATCAAAAAATAAAGCTTAAATGAGGCAAGTGTTTTACTATGCAACTTGGTCTGGGGGGGAGGGAGAATTGGTCATGGCTGAGGTCAAGGTCGGAAAAAATGAATCACTGGATAGCGCTTTGCGGCGCTTTAAGCGTTCCTGCCAAAAATCCGGCGTTCTAGTCGAGGCCAGGAAGCGGGAGCATTATATGAAGCCAAGCGTACGCAAAAAAAAGAAGTCCGAAGCAGCGCGCAAACGACGCTGGTCCTGATGAGGGAGTGATTTTTAATGGCTTTACAGGATCGCCTCTACGAGGACATGAAAAAAGCGATGAAGGCCCGCGAAGCTGGAAAATTGAGACTTTCAGTGATTCGGATGGTCCGGGCGGCTCTCAAGAATCAAGCGATCGCCTCCGGGCGCGACCTGTCGGATGAAGAGACCATCGAGGTTTTGGCCAAAGAAGTTAAGATGAGGCGAGACGCCATTCCGGATTACCGGCGTGCAGAACGTCAGGAAAAAGTGGCGGAGCTCGAGTCTGAGATCAGTATTTTAGAGGAGTACCTTCCCCAACAGTTGAGTAGAGATGAGATTATACAGCTGGCAAAAGAAGCGATAGAATCAGCCGGCGCCGGCAGTGAGCGCGACCTGGGAAGGGTGATGAGCATCCTGATGCCTAAAGTGAAGGGTCGTGCCGATGGAAAACTGGTCAACCAATGCGTCAGGGGTCTTCTCCAGTCAGGAGATTGATTAATTGTGGGCTTAAAACTGTAAAACTGTAAGAAAACGGCGGGCGAAAGCGCCCGCCTTATTTGTTTTTCCCGCAAAAGTAAAATATGTATGATCTTGTCGAACGATTTTTATGGATTTTTGACGAAATGCTATTGAACTTAAAAAAATAATGTGGTAGATTGTAAGTGAAGCAAATATTAATATAATCGGCAGATTCAAGATAAGCTGCCGCATAGCTTCCACCTCGACTAATTCATACCTGTATTTCTGCCAATCCTAACAAAAAATCTCCAATAATTTAGAACCTGCTTCCACAAAGAAAAGTAAAGAGAAAAAATTACAGAGGTGATGGACACAACACCTGCACCGCAAATCATACAAACTGAATATATCTTTTTGTGACCCTGCGGCGTATAAACAAGTCCGCAGGGGTGAACAAGGGAACCGGGTGCGAATCCCGGACGGAACCGCCGCTGTAAGCGCCGATAATCAGACTCGTCGACGAAAGTCGGCCACTGGGAAACCGGGAAGGCAGAGCCCTGATAGGCAGAGGTATCCTCTGCCCAGGCGCAAAGTCAGAAGACCTACAAAAAGAATTTGCTTGCCGCCCTGCGGTGAAAGGGGACAAGCGTTGTTTCGCAGGAAAACGGCTGTGACGATCAGATTCATTGATTGTGGCAGCCGTATTTGTTTTACTCCAAAAGCGTATAACCGCCACGTCCGCCACAGGACCTTCAGCAAAGCATTGAATACCACGCCTAAACATTGATGTTAAATCCCGGCATACACACTACCTTCCAAATAGGATTCACCGCTTCGGAGCAATATATTCCGCACCTTATCCGATAAAGTGGACCAATAACTAGATTGAGCTTAGCAGAATACATTACGTTCATGCTCTTCACCAACCGTTGCGGATAATCATGCAAGGCGGCTGAGCGGCTGTATGGCGCCTCGTGAAATAAAGGAGAAAAGGAGTGATGCCCAAACAAGTTGCACATCGCCCGCAGTGTATGGGCGCGGCGCCGCGGGAAACGATCGGTGCGCCCAGTATAAAAAATCAAAAAAATTTAACATGAAAGGACTTGAGAAAGTGAAAACTGTAGTAGACCTAAAGTCGAAAAGAGTCTTGTCAATTCTCCTTACTTTAGTTTTCGTATTCGCCTCCTCGACGTTAGCCTTCGCTGCATGGCCGGGGTTCCAGAACGACTGCACGAATAACGGCGTAACAGATGTGCTGGTAACTAGCCCGGTGACCACCTATGACGATCTGGCTAACAACGGCGCTTGGACAGGCGTGAGCAGCCCCTCTGTCCTTAACAACGGCGTTGCATATAGCGTTTACAACGGCGGGACGCCAAGCGGAGCAGCCGGCGGCGCGCGTGTTCAGGCGACCACCTTATCCACTGCGGCGCCTGTCTGGAACATTCAGCTCAACGATCAGGCAGACAACATAAGCCAGCTTTCCACGCCGGTCTTAGCCGACGACACCCTGTACGTACTTAGCACAGATACCGCAAACCTATACACATCTTCAGCCTACAGCACCTCAGTCTGGACGGCAGGCGGCGGAGCCTCGATAGATAACCCGACAAATGTCGCGACTTTCCTGCAAAACACGACAAGTTACATTTACAGTAACAATGCCGAGGTAACCTTTGCAGAAGCTGTGGATACTTTGAATCTGGAATTAGGCTTAGTTGCCGGCAACAACACTTCGTCAAGCTATACACTTCAGTTATATGACAGCAGTGACAATCTTAAGTATACCCTGTTCAGCGGGGTAACAATATACGGAGCATACGGGAACCCCATTAACACATACAACGGCAATATTGCGGCAGGAAGCTACAAAATCAAGCTTACAATCAACGCCGGAAATGATAATGACGTTACAGGCACCTTCATTAAGCTTGACGGTTATTTCTGGCAACTGAACGGCATTGATACAATGACAACGCCAACGGACAATCCCGCTCCTCTTAAAGACAGTGGCAATGGTGATGTTAGATATGCCGGCCAGGCCAATACACCGATAACCCATTGCGGCGACTACATCTACTGGGGCATCTACGGCGGCACAAAAACATATTACCAGTATAAGCTAAGCACAGGTGCGCTTAACACTTTCACCCCTGCCGACGACAACTTCTACTGGGCGGGCGCGACGGCTGTTACTGTGACGGAGGCGCGTGAAGTAGGATGTGGAGCAGCAGAAGCCTTAGTAGATGTCGACTACGCCGTATTCGGCAGTGACAGCGGCACAGTCTACTGGCGGGATGTTGCCGACTTCGAAAATACCGGTTACTCTGTGGATTTGACAACTGTTTCGACACCCTCTGTAGCCGACGCAGGCAGAGTTCGTTCGTCCATCGTAGCTCCCGGCGACGGTTACATTTACTTCACAAGTCAGGGCGACACTTCGAGCACCGGAAAACCAGGCTATCTCTGGAAGTTTGAAGAAGACGGAACATATGTAGGTCTTGTTCCGCTCCCCGGGAACTCCACATCAACGCCCGTAATATCCGGCAACGGTTATGTATATGTGGGCTATTATGACCATGGCAACTATGCTAATCCCAACGGCGGCGTTGCGGGTGTAGACAACACTTCATTTGCTTCGACGTTCACTGTATACCCCGGCGACCCGGTGCAGGGTTCTCCGGTTGTGTGCAGTGATGGTACTGACGATTTTGTTTACTTCACCACAAACTCAAGCATCGGTGCTGGATATTGCTACAGCTATGACGGAAGCACAGCGGCACAAGAATGGACAACTGGAGGCACAAGCTCTAACCGCTACGCACTGCAGGGCTTTGCGGCTGACGGCGGCTACCTTGTCTACGGCGACGACGGAAACAGGCTGTATATTATTGAAGAATAAACTCCCTAAGCCGCAGACAGCAAAAAAGTACAACTAACAACCGCAAGGATGGCGAGGGTGTTCTATGCCCTCGCCATCCAACTTGATACGAGGGTGGCAGCAAACGGATGACCACCCTCGTATTCGTTGTAAAAGACTAACAGCCTCTCCGGGGCACAATCTCCCGATTATCTTTTGTTTGAGACCTGTAATAAGTGAATTGAGGATTCATCATAAAAACGGTTGTGCGGATACAAAAAATATATAGTACCGCGCTTTATTGAGCGAAGAAATCTTTATATGCGATATTTAAAATCGTCTTGATTGCGTTTAACTCTTCTACGGAAATATGGCGGATTCCCGCTTCGATTTTTGCCAGTGTACCGCGCGAAATATTATATTCCTGCAGCTGTAATTGGGCGGAAAGCTGTTCCTGTGTCATGCCTTTAGCCTTTCTATACTTCCGAATATTTTTGCCGACAATTTTACTAGCTTTGATGCTTTGCTGCACTGAGATCGACCACTCTTCTTGTTCTGAAGTTGGAGCATTTACTTCTTGATTATAGAGAAGAATCGTGTTATTATTGCTCCAATAATAGAGCAAACAGTGATCGGCCTATAATAAAGTGTATTTTACACGGATTGAGGCTGATAGCGAAGAGCTATTAATCAACTGCAAAATGTTCAAAGAAGATTTAGATGTCAATGTCGTAATAAAAACATGTGAATATGTATAAAGGATGTGATGGAAAAAACACCTATGCCCAAAAGCCTTAGCTTTAACACAAACTGAATACATCTTTTTGTGACCCTGCGTAAACTTAACGGTGCGCGGGGATGGACAAGGGAACCGGGTGCGAATCCCGGACGGAACCGTCGCTGTAAGCGCTGATAATCAAGGCTCGTCGACGAAAGTCGGTCACTGGGAAACCGGGAAGGCAGAGCCTGATTGGCAGAGGTATATCGTCTGCCGAAGCGCAAAGTCAGAAGACCTACAAAAAGAATTTGCTTGTCACCTGGTTAAGAAAGGGGACAAGCGTTGTTTCGCAGGAATACGGCTGTGACGATCAGACTTATTGATTGAGCAGCCGTATCTGTTTTTTTACACAAAAGCAGGCGACCGCCTCAGCCGTCAAAGGACATGCAGCAAAGCATTGAATACTACGCCTAAACATTGATGTTAAATTCCAGCATGCACACTATCTTACAATAGGATTCATTGCCTCTAAGCAATATCTTTCGCACCATGCCCGGCACAAAGCAGGCCAATAACCGGATTACGCTTAGCAGAAGATATTACGTTCGTAATGTTCACCAATCGCTATGGAAAATCATGCAAGGCGCTGAGCGCCTGTATAATCCATCTAAAATAAAGTTAAGAAGGAGTGATGTCCCACGCTGGTTTCACATTCCCCGCAGTGCGGGGCGGTACAGCGGGAACAAGCCGGCCGCCCAGAGTTAAAAACTTTAAGGAAATTAAACGATAATATCTGAAGGGAGGGCGAGAGGGTGTTCCGTAGCCCTGGCGGCAGTATACGCATAACACCCTCGTTTATCATTATGCATAAGAATAAGAAAATAACAGCAATATTACTGACACTCATAATGCTGCTAAGTCTGTTGCCGACAACAGCGCTGGCAAGTGGGTATAAATTAAGTGTAGAAACGGCAGGCAGTAAAAGCTTTGCTGAGTATGGTATGCAAGTTAGCGCTAACTCAATAGATATCCCAACAGAAAAACAGACTATTTACATTGACCTTTCTTTTGCTGATGGAACAAAAGTTACAGCAGAGAAGTTAGCTGAAGTTTTCGATCGTATTGAGGTAAATGGTGTCAAAAGTTTTGAAATAATAGCCTTAACATCCAATCAATCTGTTCCTGTGGCTGGAGCGACAATATCAATTTCTATACGAAACGGTGCGCTTCGAGTAAATCTGGGCAGAAACAGTGTCCTAAATGTTAACGACAATATAACTGTTACTTTTTATCCAAATGAATCTGGTGGCGAGGAATATAACGCTACAATTTCAAGTGATATAGAAAACGGAACTGCAACACAAATAAAAAAGACAAACGATACCTATATCCTCACCGGAACACCCGACGACGGCTACATGCTCGACTACTGGGAATACAGCACAGACCGCGGCAACAGTTGGTGCGATGAAGCTGACCGCATTGTGAACGATGTTGAAAACAGCGCGGCGACAACCACAGTCACCCTGACCGAAGACAGAGTATACCGCGCCGTGTTTAAGCCTGCGCAGTTTATTCTGCTTGACGACGAGATTGGGATTAGACAGTACCATTGGCTAAAACCACCAGCGAATAACCCATTTCAAGAGTACGGGTACTTTATTATTTGCGATCCTATTGCTAAGAGTGAACTCGTCAGAGAAGGATTAGACGTAGAATTAAATCTTCGATTTGGTGTTCCGAGTATTTTAAAATGTTATTCAACGACAGTAGAGTTATATAAAAATAATGATACTGTGCAGCCGTTTTGGACAAGATCTTGGAAGCAAGCCGAAGGATATCACCCTCTAGATAACGGTAGAATTCAAGTGCGGATGTTGGTCGAAAATATTCCGTTCATGGAATCTATAACCGTTAAGGTGACTATTAAAGATAGCAATGGCGAGAACGAAACCACCTCCATCAAGCACTACCAATTCCCCCAAGGCGCCGGCATCGAGCAAGACATGGCTGGGGCGGCAAGGTTCGACGCACTGGATGACTTGGCAAGCTATTATGAAAACAGCTTCGCGGAAAAAATATTTGAAGAGGAAAACACGCAAACCAGTCATAGCGTAACCGAACCTGTCGCAGACAGCGACGGCTCTTATACCACATACGACTCGTTTTCCGCCGTGCGCTACCTCCTGCGTTACGCCTACGAGGACGCATACGCCGAAATCAAAGATGTTGCGGTAACCGCGGAAGACGTTACGGCTGCGTATGACGACGTAATCGCCCTATTCAGCCAGTATGTTGATCTGAATGCACAGATAAAAGCGGGAAACGGCGACTACTACAAAAACATCGACGGCGTCATAAAAGTCCTATACTACGTTAACGTAGAGCCGGATATGCCGCCCACGTATGCCTACGTGCCCGCCGGTGCTGTGGTCAGGGACGCTATGGAAGCGGCTTTTGAAAGCAATAATCCCCGGGGCTGGATAATAGAGGGCGGTCAGTTTGTAACCGCTTTCGGCCCGGACGACGGCGACGGCAGGGTTGTTGCGGGCGGCACTTCCAGCCAGATCGTTTACTGCCAGAACCACGCCTATGCCTTGGGCGTCGGTTCGCAGACGATGACAGATAGAGACATACTGGTTTTCGGAGTTACAATTGACAGAGATAAATACCCGACTCTAAATAATATACCGAACAAAGACGACCTGATCTGGGCGATGGGAGTGCTTGCGGAGAAATGCGATTTACCCGGGTTGGAGAGTAACGAAGCGTATGCGCATGCAAAGGCCATCGCCAGACTGTGGAGTGTAAATACCCTGGGCACTGACGGCGCGTCCGGATACCCCACAAATTTAGCGGCCGCCCAGCAGGTTGTTGATGATGCGCTGGCGGCGCTGAAAGCGGCCTATCCCGAGGTTGATTTTACCCGCTATAATTACCCGGAAGCCGTGCTGAACGTGATGAACCTCATCAGAGCAATCGGCACGGTAACGCTGGACAGCGAAACGGCAATCAGGGAAGCAAGAGCGGCTTACGCTGCGCTTGAGAACGATGCGCAAAGAGACGCAGTTAATAATTACGCCGTATTGGTAAGCGCGGAGGAAACATTAGCGGCGCTGAAAGCCGCCGCAGAAAATCCTACTGAATACTCGGAAGCCCTCAAAGGCGTTCTCAACTACCTTGAAGCAAACGTAACAAGCCCGGCAGTGGGCAGCGAAGCCGGCGAATGGGCGGTGCTGTCCCTGGCCCGCGGCGACAGGGTGGACAAGAACAGCGACTGGGCCAAGAAGTACCTGGCCAACTTGGACGCGGCATTAACAGCGGGGAATGTAATCACCTCCGCCACCGAGTACGAGCGCGTTACTTTGGCACTGACCTCCTTAGGACTGGACGCCTCAGCCTACGGAACAAACAATACCGACCTGACGGCCGCGTTCTCCTCATACAAGGACAGCATGGGGGTCAACGCCAAAGTCTTCGCCCTGCTGGCCTTGAATTCCAAGCCCTATAACGGCGACGCCTCCGCTTACGTGGACGGCATACTTGCTGAGGAGCTGGAGAGCGGCGGCTGGGACTACAGCGGCATTGCCGCGGATGTGGACATGACCGCTATGGCTATCCAGGCCCTGGCGCCGTATTACAACAGCAGAGAGGATGTCAAGACAGCCGTGAACAAGGCGCTGGCCATCCTGAAAATCAAGCAGGATGAGGAAACAGGCGGTTTTATCGGCATGAACGGCGCTCTGAGCACCTGCAGCACCGCGCAGGTGGTAACGGCGCTCACCGCTCTGGGAATTAACCCAGCGTCGGAGGAATGGGCAGTCACAGGCGACAAAACGCCGATGACGGCGCTTGTGACCTTCTATAACGAAACCTACGGTTATTTCGGTGAGACCACAACGGCACAAAATCAGATGTCCACCGAACAGGCGGCCTACGCCCTTGTTGCTTATGACCGCTATCTGTATGACCAGAATTCCCTTTATGCTATGTCCGATGCCTTTAGGGCATCCTCGGATAACCGTGTGACCTCCGTAACCGTAGCCGCGATTCCGGCAACAGCTTCCGGCGACACCTTCACAGTGGAACTGCCTTTCGGCGCCGACCCGGCGGCGCTACTCCCCGCTGATGTGGCCATCAGCCTCAGAAGTAAAAAGGCTAATGTAACCGCAGGACCGGCCACCGCAGACAGCGGCGCCACCTGGACCTTCACGGTCACCGCGGAGGACGGCACGACCGCGGACTACACCATCCAGATGACGGTGGCACCGAACCCTGCCGCGGAGAACATCGCTGCCGTGGCCGCGGCCAAGACCGCCATTGAAGGAATAAACAAAACATTGCTTATGGAGACGGCCAACGACAGCGAAGGCATCAAGAACTGGATTGAGGCGGAAATCGCCAAGCTCGACCTGAACGGAGTTAACACAGCAGTCACCGTGAACACCGTCACCCCCGCCCTCACTGGAACAGCAGCGGATAAAGACGGCACTGCCGGCAGCTTCACTTGCACCGTCAATCTCAGCAAAGGCGAGGGCGTAACCCATGCCGCGGACAGTGCGGAGATCACCGGCGCCATCGCCCCCACACACTATATCTCCACCGACGCAGGCATCAACTCAGTCAGCGTCAGCGGCAAGGCCGGACACATCAGCGGCAATACGATCGGCGTTACCCTGGACTACGCCGAGGGCGCCACGCTCCCCACCGACCCTGCAGAGGTGAACATCACCACCAAAGACCCGGACGCTACAGTCAGGGCCTTGGCGACAGCAGACAACGGCGCCACCTGGACCTTCACCGTCACCGCACAGGACGGCGCCACGACAGAAAACTACACGATCAACGTTCAAATCGCCGCAGACCCCGGAGAGGGCGCCAAAGCAGATCTAGCTGCCATGAAGACCGCCATTGAAAACAAAACATACGCCGTCCCCATGACAACGGCAAACAGCGCAGAAGAGATAAAAACATGGTTGGAGAGCGAGATCGCCAAACTGAACACAAGCAACGTGAGCATAACGGTTGCGCTCGAGGGGGTTACCCCCGCTGCCGCCGGAACCGCGGACAATATCAACGGCACAAACGGCAGCTTCACCTTCACAGTGAGCCTCAGCAAGAGCTACGATAACAACGGCCAAACAGCATACGCCACCGCGACCGCTGTGGCAAGCGGTACAGTGACCGCTACCACATACGTCAAATCCGGCAACAAAAACGTCGGCAGCATCACCGTTAAAGACGTGACCGCCGCAGCTGTCACCACCTACGCCTATACAGTCACCATCCCCTATCAGGACACGGCGCCCGTTGCCGGAGACTTCAACGTCACATTAGAAGACAGCAAAACGCGGCACAGCGCCCCGGGAACAGCCGACGGCTCAACCTGGAGCTTCACAGTTACCGCGGAGGACGGCACAACGGCAAACTACACCATCCAGGTGACGATCGCCCCCAACCCCGCGGCAGAGAACATCGCCGCCGTGGCCGCGGCCAAGCAAGCCGTTGAAGAAATGACCAATACAGTGCCCATGGCCACAGCCAACACAGCAGCAGAGATCAAAGCCTGGCTGGAAACCGAGATCGGCAAACTGAGCCTTAACGGAGTAACAGCTGAAGTAAGCATCGACAGCCTCACCCCGGCGACAGCCGGCACAGCGGCGGATAAAGACGGCACAGACGGCGGCTTCACCTATACCGTCGATCTCAGCAAAGGCCAGGACGAAACCTACGCCTCCGGCAGTGTGCAGGTCAGCGGAGTGATCACCGCCGCTCCCTACAAAGAAGAGATCACCGTCAGCTTCCGGCTGATCGGCGCCACCATTTCCGACGGAGAGATCGACCTGGAAAATGGGGATTACAAAGGGAGCGAATATGTAACCTGGATCAAGACCACCACCTACACCCTGCGAGAGGGCGATAAAGTCTACGACCTGTTCACCAAAGCCCTCGACGAGGCCGGGCTGCAGAGCGTCGGCGCGGACGGCAATTACGTCAAAACGATCTACGCCCCCTCCCTGCTGGACGGCTGCCCCCTGACCGAAAAAGTGAACGGAGACTTCTCCGGCTGGATGTACACGGTCAACGGCAGCCACCCCAACGTGGGGCTGCAATACTATGAACTTCAAAACGGAGACCAAGTCGTCTGGCACTACGTCAACGACTTTCGCTACGAGGTGCACGACTGGTTCAGCGGCTCACTGGGTGACAGCTCCACCTGGAGCAAGTGGCTGCAAGCCGCGGACATAAACCCCGGCGAAGAAGAGCCCGAACCGGACAAACCGGTTCTCACCCCCGAAGTAAATGCCACAGACGGCACGGCCGCGGTAGAACTGACGGAAGCCGATATGGAGGGCGCCATAGAGGCGGTTAAGCAAGACGGCGGCGACATCACCGTCAGGCCCCAGATCAGCGGCGAAGCCGATAAAGTGACGGTGGAACTGCCCAAAACATCCCTCTCATCTATGGCAACCGACACTGAGGCTGGACTGAGAGTGGAAACCAATGTGGGCAATGTGACGATTCCCCATGAGGTCCTCGCCTCCATCGCGGAGCAGGCAGAGGGGGATACCGTCACAGTCGGCCTGGAGAGCGTGGACAAAGAAAAGACACTGACCGACGAACAAAAGAAAGCCGTCGGCGACAAACCCGTCTTTGACATTACTATCAACAGCGGAGACAAACAGATCAGCGACTTCAGCGGAGGCCAGATCACCATCTCCCTCCCCTATACCTTAAAAGAGGGCGAGACAGCGGACGAGGTCAATGTCTGGTACCTGAACAACGCCGGCGAGCTGGAGGAGATCACCTGCACCTATGATGCAGAGACCGGCCTGGCCACCTTTACGACCGACCACCTTTCCTATTACATAGTAGGCATAGACAAAGCCGAAAATGAAGACGCCGCAGCGGCGAAGAAGGTGGACGACCTGATCGCCAAGATCAGCGATCCCGTTACCCTCTCGGACAAAGAAGCGATCGAGAAAGCCAGAGCGGCCTACAACGCCCTGACAGAGGGCCGGAAGAAGCTGGTGACCAAGCACGATCAGCTGCAAGCTGCGGAGGCGGCTTATGCCGCCCTTATAGCGGAGCAAGAGAACACAGAAGCAGCGAGAAACGTGGACGACCTGATCGCTAAGATCAGCGACCCCGTCACCCTCTCCGAAAAGACGGCGATCGAAGAAGCCAGAGCAGCCTACAACGCCCTTACAGAGGAGCAGAAGAACCTGGTAACAAAACTCGAACAACTGAAGGCCGCGGAGGCGAAACTGGCCGAACTGCAGGGCGCGAACAAGCCGGCCTACTCGCCGGAAGATGAGCAGGGCAAGCCTTCGGCTGACGGTAAACAGACAGGGACAGGCTCGGCAACAGGAGATTACAGCTATGCACTGAACATAGCATTGTTCCTGCTGCTCGCCTTATGCGCCTGCGGCTATCTCTACCGCAGGAGAGGAAAAGAGGAAAGCAACTTGTAGGAATTTAACAGCAATCGACTATATTAAACAAGCGTCTTCCTTCAATAGGGAGGCGCCTTTTTTTAATTTGCTGTTTTTCCGCTTGAACCCAACCCCGGCTCATTATATACTAAAAATAGGAATTCATGCGCATGCCGGCGCGGATGGAGCTCCTAGGCGGTTTTTTCGAAAATTATCTAAAGCTAACGGCGAAGAAGAAGCGGAGTTACAGCTGGAAATAAGTAAAGTGGATAGAAAGGAGGCCGAGGCGATCATGCAGATAACCACCAGTTGGCATGAGAAGGGTCGAGAGGAAGGCAAAATTGAAGGCAAAATAGAGGGTAAGATTGAGGGTAAGATAGAGGGTAAGATTGAAACCGCTAAGGCGGCTCTGGAAAAAGGACTACCGCTAGACCTTATTGCCGAAATTACCGGTCTCACTCCTGAAGCCGTTCTGAAGCTGAAAAATGAACAGAACTAATTGGCAGGAATAGGTGCAAACTGCCGATTCTATTTTTGCATAAAAACTCGTAGAAAATATTGAGGGTCAGAAGAGAAATGTGGTAAACTATGCTATATAGCAATGGAAATTAAATATCACCGAATTCGAGATGGGCTGACCGAAGGACGGAAGCGCTTCCCTTTATTAGGGTTGCGCTTTTTTTTAAGCAAAACTGAATACATCTTTTTGCGACCCCGCGGCACACAAACAGGTCCGCAGGGGTGAACAAGGGAACCGGAGGAAGGATGTGAGATACCGTAGTTTTAGCCGCCTTAAGACTCAGGTTTGATGCCAAAATATAAGTAATAGGAGATGAGAAATTTGAAAAGAAAACTGATAAGAAAGCCGCTGGCATTGTTGTTGGCACTGATTATGCTGTTCAGCCTGCTGCCGACCGCAGCCCTGGCCGAGGGCTCTGAACAGGAACTGCCGCTGAAACTGACACTGAAAGTAAACACCGGCGATGCCGAGGCAGATTTTTCAGCAAGCGGAATGAATGCCTCTGACGATGGATATGTTAGAGAATGGGCTGTAGGGGCATCGGTATCTCAGACCATCTATATCACAGACTATGATATTACACATTACAGCTTTAAGGGCTGGAGTATTAACGGAGCAGATCCTCTGCTGACAGGAGGCAGCGACCTGTTCACCCCTTACGGGATAATCCCGAACGCCGACAGCACTACGGGAATTATCGACACCACAACGGCGAGCAGACCTTATACCGGGGGAACTCTAAGAATCAACAACAGTACCGTTGCGGCTAGCAAACAGGATATTACTATTTTAGCAGTGTTTGAAAGGCGAGCAGCAGACCCTGAGCTTTTTAAGCTGGAAAAAGACTCTGTCACCATAGGCAAGGGGGGGACCGCAGACATTAAGGTCGATCTTCATCCCGATCTATCCGCGGGCGCCTCTCTTTCCGCTGGTATTGCCAACCAGGGCGTTGCCAGCGGCAGCATCGTCCAAAATGATGACGGCAGCAAGTATATGCGCATCAAGGGAGTCGCCGCTGGATCGACCGAAGCGAGGGCAAAGCTGGGTTCCAAGTACAGCTCCGCCCCTGTTGCGGTGAATGTCCTCGACCCGTCCTTTGGCGGTATTTCGGAGCTTTTCATGAGCTCCAGCGATACAAAAGACCTGACCCTATCCGTCCTCTATCCGTCGTCTTATACGGAAATGCCGGAGGCGGCTTGGGAATCCTCTGAGCCGGGCGTAGTTGCCATAGAGACAGCTCCCGCGGTTCCCGGCTCCGCGTCGTTTACGCAGAAGGCAACCCTGACGGCAAAAGGCGTCGGTACAGCCACCGTAACGGCAACCGTGCAGGGTGTCAGCGTGAGCTGCAGCGTAATGGTTACGGATATCACGGGTATAACTCTGCCGGAAACAATGAGCGCAAGCAAAGGTTCGGGCACACTGGACCTGACAGCTGTCATTGCCGGGAGCGGAGACGCGCCGGTTGCCTGGTCGTCCGACAACGTCGCGGTGGCAAGCGTATCGGAGACGACGGGAGAGACCAATACGCTGAAGTTAAATCATGGGGGAACGGCCGTTATAACCGCTACGGTGGCAACATCCGACGGGCCTGTGGCAGCCGAATGCAAAGTAAGCGTTACCGGCGATACCCCGCAGACCGATATTCCCTTCGTCTTTTCCTACAACCATTATTCATACTACGACGGCTGGAGCATAGCCGTGCCGAGAGAGGATTATACGGCAGACGCCGGGTTTGCCATAAGCAAGGGGCATAACAGCAACTATCTCGGCGTCTACAGCGGCAGTGCAACCGTTTACGACGCGGTGATGACGGTGGCCGAAGCGCGCCTCAGTAATAATGCTACGGCAATCGAGGCCGACGGAACACTCAAGGGACTTTACCAAATCAGTTATTTTGATCCCAACTATACGGTGGGCGTTGTGCTCAACGGCGTGCTTGTCAACCGCGACAGGCTCGATCGCATTCTTCTGGAGCCGAAGGACGAAATCACGGTCTTCATGCTGCGGACAAAAACACAGTACCAAAAGCTTACGCTTGAATATGAAAGCGCCTGGTTTGAAAACCAGGCTGGAGAACGCATGCCGACGACCGTTACGGTCAGCAAGGGAGATACCATATCCTTAAAGCTGCACGCGGTGGCTCTCGGCGGAGCGGTGCAAAACCTTGCCGGGATGCCGCAGGAGGGTATTCAGCTGGGGATATTCGACCTGAGCACTAAAAAATTTACCCCGCTCAGCGGAGACGGCTCTGTTGTGACAGGAACGGACGGCGCCGTGTCCTATGTTTGCTCACAGGCGGGGAGTTTTACCCTAGCCGCCATCAAAAGAGAAAATATAGATTCATCTGACTACAGCCTCTATGTTCCGCCGGCAATGCTCACAGTCATAGTAGAGGATAATTCTTCCGCTGATTTTATAAGCCTGAACGGTGTTAACGGTAGTAGCGACGATGCCGCCAAGCGGCTGTTTACCAATGTTGATGGTTCAAGAGTCTATACCGCTCAGGGACAGGACGGGATCAGCGGCGGCGTGGCGCCGGGAGCAAAGGTAAAAATCGACGGCGCGGCGGTGGATGTGGACAAATACGGCAATTTTAAGCACAAGTACGAATGCGCCGATAACTATACAAGGGCGTTTTACCAGCTCCATCGTCTCCAGGTCACATCGCCCGACGGAAGCACGAGCAAAGACTATACCCTTCTGATCCAGCCCGGCAATAACATCTTTACGAACCTGGAGCTCCCCTTTGATTATTTGCTTAACTCGAAGGGTGAAACCCTGCCCCGCGGCTTCGACTACAGCAGCTACCTGAGCGGGGATACCGTTTATGACGGAGAAACTGAATTCGCCTTCAAGCAAATAGTGTCAAGTCCGGTTATTAACACGGTCGCGGTTGTGGACAGCCTGGATAAAGCATATGTCAAAGGCACAAGACAGGAAAACACTCCGCTTCTGACCGAGGTGCGCACGAGAAAGCTCAACAGCGACGGAAGCCTCGGCGACTATATAACGGGAAGCGTCGAAGGGGACTACCGCACATACACAACCGGACTGCTGGAATTTGATCCAGGCGTCAATCTCTTCCTGACGGAGAGTAAAATCAGCGGTTACGACGGGTGGCTTCAATACGGAGTCAGAGTTGTCTACCGCATGCAGAACGAAGTGGCCAAGGACATTGCCATGTCTCCGGCGGATGTTTCCGTAACCGACGCCTTCGGTACCGTGTTCACTCCGCAGGATACGGGAAGAACGAGTCCGGTCAACGGAGTCGACTGCCCTATTTGGAGCGTCACTGTTCCCGCGGGCAGCGACAGTGTCGACCAGGCCGCGGTTAAGGCAAGAATATTAAAAGCGCCCGGGGAAAGCGAGTTGGCGGTATACTATTACCAATCCGGCTCAAGCGGTTCCAGCAGCTCGGCAACTCTGCTGGAGGACGGAAGCTATGAGATCCCTCTGCCGTCCACCGCAGCGCCGACAAGCGTCTATACTCCCAGTACCAAGACCATGTACCTGTCGGTAAAAGCCCCCAACGGGATCAGCGCCGTCCACTATCTCATTGAAATCAACCGCGAAGCGAAAGCCCCTACAGCTGAAACGGCAGGACTGCTGTACAAACTGCAGGGCGCCCAGCCGTACGACGCCTCCGGAAAAGCAATGGATATAAAAAGCGCCTCTTCTCTTGGGTTCGGACTGCGTACCGCCAGGGGTGCGTCGACTAAAACGCTGCCCTCCGGCTATGATTTTACCGCAAGCAGCGCCCAAAATGAGTTTTATCTGACCTACAGAGGGCCGGACACAAGCGCCGACCAAAAGCAGATAGCCCAGGTTGCCTTCAGCATCGCGCCGCTGTGCATACTGTCCGGCGCAACGGCGACCTGCAGGACCGTGGACAACGAAGGAAAGACAATAACGGAGCATTCCGTTACGCCTAAAGCCATGCAGGGCGCTTTGAGCTATTTTTACGTTGTCGTTCCCCATAGCGGAGGCTATACCGAAGTCGAGGGGAGCAACACCTACGAGTACACAAAAGCTGTGGTGACCGTTGTGCCTCCCCAGGGCATAGAAGGCGCGCAGAGCAGGGATTACACCTTTAAAATTCCTAAAATTGCAGCCACGGATGTTCAGCTCAGTAAAATCACGGTTAAAGCGGCAAGAACTGAAGATCAGGATGGCAGGCAGCTCTACACGCACGGCAGCGGCTTCGAGGACAGCGGAAAAACGACATTCAGCGCGGACACAGATACCTATGATGTCAAGGTGGATTACAATACCGAGCATATATACATAGAACCCGTTGTGCTTTCGCCCGGTATCGCGGCGGACTGGAAGCTTGACGGAAACCCTGTGACCGCTACGGATTCTATTCTTCTCAACGGTCTGGACGGCGTTGTGCCGCTGCAGGTCGGCGAAAATAAACTTCAAATAACGTATAGCCTGAAGGATGGCGGCGACGCAAAGACCTATACTTTCTATATCACAAGGGGAACTAACTGCAACGCGGCGCTTTCCTACAGCGACAATGTTGAGGTAATGAGCAGCACAAAGGCGGAGCATCTGACAGACAAGACAATCATATATGAGAGATCTCAGAATGTGTTCGACATAACGGTGACGCCGAGGGAGCTGTCCCGCAAGGTAACGATTAAGCAGGATGGCAGCGTAAAGGCCGAAGGCGCCGGCGCCGTGCAAGCTAAAGGGCTTAGCCTGTACGCCAAGGCGGAAGTCGCCGTGGCGGATACCGATACGGGAGATGTTAAATCCTATACCGTCAACCCGTATCCCTACGCCCAGGACGCTCCAACCAGCACCTATGCCGTCATGCCCGCGCCCGGACAGTTCCTGAACGGGGCGTGGAGCGGCTTTGATAATGTACGTGTCGTCGGCGCTATAGGAGAACCGAGCGAGGAAAACATGGGGGGCTCAGGCGGCGGCTCTCTGGGGACCTTCGGCGGATATGTCATTTACTACTACGCCGATTCGATTCAAAACGGAGCCAAGAATAAATACGGCGGAGACTTTTTGATCAAGGGCAACGCCTTTCCGGGAAACAACGAGCCGGCAGCCGTCAAGGTCGCTCAGGATAAGGACAAGGACGGCAAGCCCGACAAGGACGAGTCAGGAAACGAGATCTGGTACGATCTTGCGGGCAGCCTCCATTATGACGACAGCACCATTTGGGATTACGAGGCGACCTACACAAATCCCAACCCGGACTTTATGCCCTATGTCGCCCAGGATGTTCCCTATACGGACAATCAGGGCAATTCCGGCACCGGAGTTTATGCAAACAGCTATCATGGCCAGCCGTATTACCCTGACGGCAGGACCTACGATTACGAGGGCAACAATGCTGAATACGACGGTCGTCAGCTCACCTTTTCCGGAGTCCTGCTGGATGCCGTCAACCTCGGCGGGCGTTCCATACCCGCACGCTTCGGATATGCGGAGTGCGCTCCGGGCCTGGACGAAAGCGGCGTAACCCCGGTCGCATATAACCCGTACAGGAAGAACCCCGCGACATTCGATATCGACTGGGCAGTTGATAAAAACGGCAATCCCGTACACCTCGACGAAATCAACTTCGTGTGGATTTACTCCGCCACCATGTATGACAAGGACGCCACAGGAGAGCTTTCCCCGGAGATCACGGGCATCAATCGGCTGGATAAATTAGGAACATCAGAGGTAGGCAGGACCCCAAAACCCACAAACATTACTCTGAAGTCGGCAGGATTCAGCGACCTCGTGATAAGCAGCAGCGAACTCCCCGAGTCCGGCGGTGTTTTGGAGTACAGTGTCGGGGCGCGACAGTTTGTGCAGGCGGTTGTCAACGGTGATCTTGCGGACACTATGTTCGTTAATAACGACCGCGTGTCCTCCGGTACTACAAAGGCTTCCTTCGTTAAGGTTGTAAATGATTCCGAGCGGCTGGTCCGCGTGATCGTCCAGCGCGGCGAGATGGAACCGTATATTGTCCTGCTGCGGCTCACCGGTACGGCGGAAGACGTCGATACCACGCTGTACAATGTGCAGGTGATGCGCAACGGAACCCCGATAAGCAACGTTAGCAAAACAGGCGCTTATACTTATGAGCTTACCGTGCCCTCGAATTACAGCATACTCCAGATTGTGCCTAAGGCAAAGGCAGGCGCGCAGGTAACCGTAAACGGCAACGAGTTAAATGATGACGGATATGCCGACGTAGCGCTTAACGAAGCGGGTGAAACGACAGTCGTCACCATTAAAACGGTATTTAACGGTAAGGAGGAAGAAAGCACCCTTACCGTCACCCGGGAAGCAGGCTCCGGCGGACCCGAGACCGGCGCCGCCACGATCTCCATTGAGAAATTCACCCTGGGGCAAGGCTATCTCGTGGAGCCCGTACAGGTGACCTTCAACAAGGGAGACACCGCGGCCGACGTTACCAAGGCCCTGCTGACAGAGCTCTACGGAGCAGAGGCGTATATCGGCAACAACAGCGAATATAGCTTCTACCTGGCCCATATCTACGATCCGAACCGGGGAGGGCTGAACATTCCGTCATTCATCACCGACGCCCTGACCAGCGACGGAACGGCGCTCAACACCGAAGACAGCGACCCCGATTACCTTGGCGAGTATGACTACACCTCAACCAGCGGCTGGATGATTACCGTGAATAACCTCTTCATTCCAGTGAGCTCCGGCGCCTGGGAGTTAGAGGACGGAGACGTGATCCGCTGGCAGTTCACCCTGTACGGACTGGGCGCGGACGTAGGAAACAGCAGTCCGGATTCCTCCTACGGCGGCCGGGACAGCATCATCCCGGCAACAGATAAAGACGCCCTCACAGAGCGGGTTGCCGAGATAAACGGCAGAGCAGACAAAGACGAACTCCTGCAAATCGGCGGCAACCAGGAAAAGTACGACCAAGCCATAGCAGTTCTTAACAACCTGCTCAGCGAACAAGAAGCGATCGATCAGGCGCTCACCGCGCTGAACAACCTGGAAGGCATAGCAACGTCGACCACATTAACCCCCGAAGTGGAAGCCAGCGACGGAACGGCCGCGGCAAAAATGACAGAAGCCGATATGGAGGGCGCCATAGAAGCGGTTAAAAAAGAGGGCGGCGACATCACCGTCAAACCTCAGATCAGCGGCGAAGCCGATCAAGTGACCGTGGAACTGCCCAAAACATCCTTCTCATCTATGGCCACTGAAACCGAGGCCGGCCTGAGAGTGGAAACCCCTGTGGGCATAGTGAGCATACCCCATGAGACCCTCGCCTCCATCGCCGCTCAGGCAGAGGGAGACAGCGTCACAGTGAGCCTGGAGAGCGTGGATAAAGAAAAGACACTCAGCGAGGCGCAGAAGAAAGCAGTCGGCGACAAACCCGTCTTTGATATTACCATCAAGAGCGGAGACAAAGAGATCGGCAGCTTCAACGGAGGCTGCGTCACCATCTCATTGCCCTATACCTTAAAGGATGGAGAGACAGCAGACGAGGTCAAAGTCTGGTATCTGAACGATGCAGGCGAGCTGGAAGAGATCAGCTGCAGCTATGATGCAGAGACCGGTCTGGCCGCCTTTACGACCGACCACCTCTCCTACTATACAGTCGGCACAGACAAATCCGAAAATGAAGACGCCGTGGAGGCGAAGAAGGTGGACGACCTGATCGCCAAGATCAGCGACCCCGTCACCCTGGCGGACAAGGAAGCGATCGAGAAGGCCAGAGCAGCCTACAACGCCCTGACAGAGAGACAGAAGAACCTGGTGACAAAGCTTCAGCAGTTAAAAGCCGCGGAGAAGGCATTGTCGGATCTGCAGGCGGTGAAGGCTGTAGAGGATAAGATCACGGCGATCGGGACGGTGACACTGGAGAGCAAATCAACAATCGATGCGGCGCGGAAGGCTTATAACGCCTTATCCACTGAGCAGGCTAAGCTGGTCTCCAACTACCAGACTCTGACCGCGGCGGAAGCGGCCTATGCCGCCCTGCTGGCAGATAAGGACAACGCTGAAGCGGCAAAGAAAGTGGACGACCTGATTGCGGTCATTGGGACGGTGACGCTGGAGAGCAAATCGGCGATTGAAGCAGCCCGGGCGGCTTTCGACACCCTGACCCCCGCTCAGGCTAAGCTTGTTTCCAACTACCAGACCCTGGTTGCGGCGGAAAAGGCCTACGAGGCCCTCGTAAAGCAAGAGCCCGGGCCTACCCCTTCACCGGGGGATGG
>DHAA01000123.1:0-517 GCA_002397275.1 Thermacetogenium sp. UBA4966
GCCTGCGGAAGAATAACGCTCCAGTTGACCCCGAAGATAAAAGCGAATGCCGTCTGGATCCAAAGCGCAACCGGCGGTTTATCCACCGTAACAAACCCGGCCGGATCAAAAGAAGCGAAGAAAAAATTGTGAAAGCTCTGCAGCATGCTGGTTACGGCGGCAGTATAATAAGAGTTGGCATACTGTTGACTCCAGATGTCGTAAATATTCAGGAAAGCGGCCAATAGAGCAATGCCTGCCAGGATTATATCGAAAGAGCGACTTTGTTTCGATTTTATTTTCATGCCTGTATTTCCACTCCTTGTACCCAAGATAAATATTATTCTGAAATTATAACCAGCTATTGTGAAAACGGTGTGAACAAAATGTGACGACTTGTTACTTTGGCAGCCGAGCACTGATAAAACTTTTATAAACATTTGTAGGAATTACAATTTTTATGGAGAATATATCTGTTAATCTGACCACGAAGGTCGCTGCCTTTGCCGAAGCGAGGGGCGATTCGCCGTGGTTTTTT
>DHAA01000123.1:726-7033 GCA_002397275.1 Thermacetogenium sp. UBA4966
CTGTTCGCTTATTCGCTTAAAGGATGGAATCTATGCGTAAAGTAAAGCTGCTGTTACTCGCGGAAGGGGTGCTCTGAATGAAGGTTCTGATGGTAAAAGGACTGACCAAGTTTTTTAAAGGCCAGCAGGTGCTGAATAACCTCAGCTTCGAGCTGAATGAGGGAGAGGTGCTCGGGTTCCTGGGGCCTAACGGAGCGGGAAAGACGACTACATTGAGAATCATCACCGGCCTGTACCGGCCGTCAAAGGGAGAGGTCCGCATCGCCGGAATCGATGCGGTGAGAAATCCCATCAAGACCAAGGGGCTGTTTGGCGTCTGCACGCAGGATTTCAGCTTTAACGCCCATTACAACATCGAGCAGGACCTCTATTTTTACGCCCGGCTCTACGGGTTATCCCGCAAGACGGCAGGGGAGAGGGCGCGGCTCTCCCTGGAGTGGGCGGATCTGCTGGAGCACCGCAAGAAAAACGGGGACCACCTCTCCGGCGGCATGCGAAAAAAGATCCTCTTTGCCAGGGCGATGATCAACGATCCTCCCCTGCTTCTGCTGGACGAGCCCACGACCGGCCTGGATGTGCGCGCCCGCAGAGAACTCTGGGAGATGATTATGGAGTTAAAAGGCAGAGGAAAGAGCATTTTGCTGACGACTCACTACCTGGAGGAAGCAGAATATCTCTGCGACAGAATCCTGATTATCAAGAAGGGGAGACTTGTTGCCGAAGGTAAGCCCGGCGAGCTGCGCCAATATGTCGACGTGGCCAGGCTTCTGACTGTGGATTTGAAAAAGGCGCCTACCGACGGCGAGCAAGAATGGCTGCGCGCCCTGCCCGGTGTCAGGGACTGCCATGTGCGCGGAACAACGGTAGAGATCGCCTTTGAGGATCAACCGCGGCTGGCGGGTGAATTGGTGCAAAGAGTCTGTCAGAAGCTCCAGCCCGCGAATATTTCCCTGAGAGAAGCATCGCTGGAGGAAGTATTCTTGGAAGTAACGGGGAGAGGTGATGAGAGATGAGCAGGTCTGTCCGGGCTATCGGCGTTACCTGCGAGTACGTGCTTTATGATTACCTGATCCATCTGCCTTATTTCACAGTCCGTACCCTGCTTTCCCCCGCCTTTTATCTCTTTGGCTTCGGCCTGGGGGTGGGGGCGCTTACCAAAGCAGGGGGGCTTGCCTACTTCGAGTATATCTTTCCCGGCGTCCTGATGATATCGGTGATGCAGGCTACCTACAGCCACTTCAGCAGCGAGGTGTGGATCTCGCGTCAGGTGGACAAATACTTGGAGCTGCTGATGATGGTGGCGCCCATTTACCCCCTGGAGGCGGTGGCAGGCTATCTTATCGCCGGCATCTTTATCTCCCTGTTTGCCGCGGGCTGTTTCGTGGTGATGGCTTTGCTTGTGGTACCCGGCCTTTCCGTTGCCCTGTGGTGGCTGATCGGCTTCAGCGCCGGGCTGGGGATCTTCTTTGCCGCCTTAGGAATTATCACCGGTGTGATCCATAAAGACCCCCACCTGTTCAGCGTTACCGGTACCATGATTCTGCTCCCTATCTCCTTTTTGTGCGGGGTATTCTTTCCCCTGGATGTCTTCCCTCAGGCGGTCCGCTATCTGCTGGAACTGATTCCCTTAACCCAGGCTGTGGAGGGTCTGCGGAGCGGCGCTCCCCTGCTGCACCTGCTCTATGTCTGGGGTCTGGCGGCGGTTGCGGCGATAGTAGCATCTGAGGTTTTTAAACGCAAAATTGTGTCGTGATCTCAAAATAGGCAAACCGTATAAGAAAACCCGCTTGAATATATTCGGATATAGCGGGCTGCGAAGGTTACTATCAGATAACATTCTGTGAAGGAATTATCAATTTATTGTAGAATATTTTCAATTACAATCATAATAGCAATTATGTTAATTGGTAAATGGAACTTGGCCACGAAGGTCACTGCCTTGCAGCAGCGGGGGGTGATTCTGAGTGGTCTTTTTGTTTTTTTGGAGGTGAGAATAATGTAGATGTCGATAAGCTTATTTGAGAAAGAAAAGATATGGGGAAGGCGGGACTGGGCTACATCACAGACAATGATTATGAACTGTCACGAATAACTACAAAAGAACCACTCATTTGTTACATCAAATCACGAAGAAATCAATTGAATTGATCAAGTCTATAAAACAGCCAATTATTCTATATCTTATGGTGGCCACTCTTTTCGTTACTATTTAGTTGGCTTGTAGTTGCGGAATTGATGGTTTCTAAATAGCAAAAAATGGAGGTAGAAATAATGATAAAGAAAATATGTATTAATAAAATATCCATAATTGTAGGTATACTGGTACTCTTAATAGTTAGCTGTTTGATGGCCGGATGCGGAGGAGAAAAGGCTTCTGATAAGGAAGTTCCTAAGGAGATAACGGTTAAGGATAGTTTAGGCAGGGAAGTAAGTGTTCCAAGCAAAATCGAAAGAGTAGTCGATCTTGCTATAATGGATGGGACAAGGGTTATGGTTTTACTTGGTGTTGAGGATAAGCTTGTAGGAGCAAGTGATAGGGTTACAGATATTATGTTTGGAGAGGATGAAGACTGGTACGCGGTGCCCAAGGTTGCTCCTCAGCTGAAAGATCTGCCCTGCGTTGGCACCCCCTCGGAACCGAATGCAGAATATATTATGTCTCTCAAACCTGATGTAATTCTTGCTTACACCACTTTCGGCGACAGTGCTGATTCGCTTACAGAGCAAACAGGTATTCCTGTTGTATGTATTGGAGCCGATTCATGTCTTAATTTTGAGATGTACAAGTTAGTAGGTAAAATTGTTGGGAAGGAAGATAGAGCAGAGGAGCTTAGTTCTTATGCCGAGGGAAAGATTGAAGAAATAACAAAGGTTACATCAAAAATATCTGAGGCTGAAAGGGTAAAGGTTTTTTATTGGAGTTGGAATTGGCCAAAATCAGGTGAGGCAAATACCACTGATCCCTATGATCCGATAGACATGGCTGGTGGCATAAATGTGGCAAAGGAAGCAACAACCAAACCATATGATTACTTTAGTGTGACTAAGGAGCAGTTAGCTGTCTGGAATCCTGATGTTATAGTCATGGAAGGAGGAGAATCAGAAGCTAAAGAGGAACTGCTTGCAGATCCGGCGCTGCAAACGATCAATGCCATAAAAAACAAGAGGATTTACTTTGCCGTGGCTATGGATTATGGTTATGATCAGCCGTTAGGTGTTTGTGAAGTTCAATACTTAGCCAAACTATTCTATCCTGACAAATTCACGGATCTCAATGTTGAAAAAGAATGCAATGAAATAATGAAAAAGTTTTATGGGGTTGACGGTCTCTGGAGCGATATGCTTGATAAAAGGAGTAATGTCTACAGGTGGGAGTAGATGCGGGAGGTTCGGCGCCTGACGGATTATTAGATGAAAGCAGGGTTCTCAGTGAATATACGAGGTTTACGGCAAGAAAAAGAGCATTTATTGTCGCACTTGCTGTCGCAATAGTATTACTGGGGAGCTTCGCCATTACTATTGGCCCTCTAGAAATATCAATTGCCGAGGTATATTCCACCATCCTGCATAGATTTCTGCCGGCTGGCTTCTCCGCCCCAAGCGAGCTCGCCGAGAATTCTATATGGTATATTAGGCTTCCCCGTCTTCTTATGGGTCTTGCTGCCGGTTTCAGCCTTGCTGTTGCAGGAGCGGTGATGCAGCCGGTTCTCCGTAATCCTCTGGCAAGCCCCTTTACGCTGGGTATATCAGGAGGAGCAGGATTCGGGGCGGCTGTTGCTATAATTCTCGGAAAGAGTTTTGGTGGAGGGTCATATTTTGTTGTGGTTAATGCCTTTGTTTTTTCTCTGCTGACAACTTTCGTTATCATAGGGCTATCACGATTTAAAGGGGCTACGCCTGAAACGATGATCCTTGCGGGAATTGCCATATCATATCTGTTTGGCGCGGCGACAACCCTGATCGAATACTTTGCCGAAGCACAAGCCGTAAGAGAGATAGTCTTCTGGCTTGTTGGAAGCCTGGCGAGGGCGACGTGGAGCAGCCTTCGTATCATGTTTCCAGTAATCTTATGCTGCATTCCCCTTCTAATAGTGAAGTCATGGGATCTCAATGTGATGAGCGTCGGGGACGAGGCTGCGAAAAGTCTCGGTGTAAATGTCGAACGCACCAGGATTTTACTCATGGTCGTTGCCTCTCTATTAACGGCTACAACCGTATGCTTTACAGGTACGATTGGGTTTATTGGGCTTGTCGCCCCACACATAACTCGTATGATCATAGGCGGAGATAACAGATTTGTCGTTCCTGCATCCGGGTTTGTTGGCGCTTTGCTTCTTGTGGGAGCGGATATCGTAGCAGTGAACATAATAGCACCCATTGTTTTGCCTATAGGCATAATGACCTCTTTTATGGGAGTCCCTTTATTTATTTACTTAATAATGAAAAAAAGGAAGGAATATTGGATATGAAGCTTGTGATACATGATGTGGTGTTTAGCTATACAAGCACACCCGTCCTTGACAATATCATTTTTGAGCTTACACCGCAGGAAACCTTGGCCATTGTTGGCCCGAATGGAGCAGGCAAGTCCACACTGCTCAAATGCATAGATGGGCTTCTGAAGTTTCAAAAAGGCAGCATATCTCTTGACGGTAAGGATATTAAAAGTATGAGCAGGTCAGAGATTGCTAAACATATAGGATATGTACCACAAACTTCTGAACATATCTTCCCCTTTACGGTATTTGATATGGTTCTTCTGGGCAGACGTTCCCATCTGAACTGGCGCAACAGCAAAGGAGATATTCTAAATGCTTTAAAGATGCTGCAGCTTCTAAACATTGAGGACCTGGCTATGAAAAACTTCAATGAGGTCAGCGGAGGTCAGCAGCAGAAAGTAATTATCGCGAGAGCGCTCGCTCAAGAAGCAGAGGTTCTACTGCTGGATGAACCGACAAGCAATCTCGACATATTACACCAGTTGGAGGTGATGGAGTTGATAAAAAGCCTGGTGATAGATATTGGAATTGCTGCGATAATATCAGTGCATGATCTGAACCTCGCTTCAACATATTCTGATAAGGTAATTATGCTGAAACAAGGGAAAATTGTTGCTGCAGGCGATCCCTTTTCAGTGTTTACACCTGAAAATATAGGCTCTGTTTATGGTGTGGAGGTCGCTGTTAGAAATGAAAGGGGACGCCCATATATCGTGCCATTAAGACCACTTCGGGCGCCAACGCATTCTTCAGGGGCAAGGGCACATAATTTACTTTCCACGGGTTAAGAAACCAACTCAACCAGGCATTTCCTGCTACGTTCTTTTTCGGGGTTGGCCAAAATATATGCCTGGAGGCAGAGTGGCTGTGTATTCCCTGATTTTCCTACCCACTTTGCTGGCTGGAAGAAGATATTCCCCGTGCAATGAACAACTCAGAAAAAAATTGCTGAGTTGAACAAACTGTGCTGTTCTTGTGAGGATTTCCCCGCATGTGGTGGGGGTTGCCTTTGGCTAACATCAATCGTGTTATTAAAAAACATGACCACGAAGGTCACAGCCTTGCAGAAGCGAGGGGTGATTCTGCGTGGTTTTTTATGGGAGGTGAGAGGTGCAGAATTCTGCTTTAAACAGTACGAATTATAGTGATGACCAGATTGTCATCGAGATTGTTGATTTTATTTAAGTGTGAAGAGCGAAGAGAGTTTTACTAAAGGAGGGGGAGTTAATGCGACGTTCAGTGAGATGCTTACTGTCGCTGATTCTGATTATAGCTTTTATGTTTACTCTGGCCGGCTGCGGGGAAAAACTCGCGGGAAAAGAAGGTGAGACAAAAGAGGAACTGGTTATCGCTTTGGACAGGTATTCAGCCGGGAAAAAACCGCCGGAAGGTATTGGAGCAGCAGAATGTACGCAGATCTACGAGCCGCTTCTCTTTCTTAATCATAAGCTGGAGATACAGCCGGGTCTTGTTACCTCCTGGGAGCGAGTCGACGATCTGAATTGGAGCCTGAAACTGCGTGAAGGGGTAAAATTCCATAACGGCAAGGAATTTGACGCGGAAACGGCCAAGTTTGCTTTCACTATGAACCTTGATAGAAAAAGCAATGTATCTCAGCGCGTCAAAGAGGTAGTAAACCATGATTCTTTCAAAATAGCGGATAAGCATACACTCGAAATTAAAACCATTAAACCATATCCCTTTTTCCCGACCTTAATGACGCTTCTCCATGTCGTTGAACCTGAGGCATTTAATAAAGGCGAAATTGTCGGAACAGGCGCGTATAAATTTAAAGAAGAGGTTACAGA
>DHAA01000123.1:7343-9485 GCA_002397275.1 Thermacetogenium sp. UBA4966
GATATGGCTCTGTACCCGGCGCTTCCGTCCCTTAATGACTTAAAAAAGGAGTATACTATATTTTATGGATTCAAAGGACTTCCGTTCTTGTCATTTAATTATGAAAAGGCCTACTGTCAGGATGTTAACGTTAGAAAGGCATTGGGCATGGCCGCCGACAAGGAAAAGATCGCTGAAGAGATCTATTACGGCACAGCCGATCCAGCTAATTCATTGATCCCCAAAGAACTGCTGTATTCAATTGAAGGGGAATATAAGGGCAGTTCTTATGACACGGCCCAAGCGAAGGAATTGCTTAAAGAATCAGGGTACACGGATAGCGATAATGACGGATATGTGGATAAAGACGGCAAGAACCTGGATCTGAAATTCGTTTATTGGGCTGAAGACCAATGGTATAAGAGCATCGCTGAAACTATTGCATCAAACTTGAAGGATAGCGGGGTTAAAACTAATATAATTGCTGTGGATGCTGCCGCCTGGAATGAAGTCGTAGTGGAAAAGGGAGATTACGACTTCTGTTTAAATGCTACAGGTGTTTTTTGGGGTGGTTCAAGCACTATGCTCTATGATCAATTTTACAGTAAGAGCGGCCTGACAGGTTTTGATAGGCTTAATGATGCAGAGATCGATAAACTCATTGAGGAAGGTATGGAGCTGGAATCAAAAAATGATATCAAAGAGGCAGCTGAGAAATATAAAGCCGCGCAAAGAAGAGCCATTAATGAACTTGTTATTGTCTACCCGCTGGCCTTTGAGAAACATGTTGTTGTGGCAAAGAAAAATGTAAAAGACTTTTCTCCTTTCCCACATTATTGGATGTTCTATGAAGGTTGCAGTGAAAATTTGCTTGGAGAGATAAAATGGGAGGGGTAATAAACTCGCATGAAACCTGATAATTTATTATAGAACGCGCTCATTTGGCCTTGAAGCCGGCTTAGTTGTCGCTTGAGCGAATCCCTGTTTCTGCAGATGATGCAGGAACAGGGATTTTGACAGATTTCCGGACATCATGGACTATGAAGGTCACTTTCAGAAAATATTCTAAATCTGTGAAGGAATTATTAATTTATTGTAGAATATATGCAACCACAATCATAATTAACAATTATGTTAATTGGTAAATGGAATTTGACCACGAAGGTCACTGCCTTGCAGCAGCGAGGGGTGATTCTGCGTGGTTTTTTTATGGGGAGGTGAGAGATGCAGAATTCTGCTTTAAACAGTGCGAATCATAGAGATGTTAACTTTGCCATCAAGATTGCTGATTATGTTGAGTGTGTGAAGAGTTGAAGCAGAGTTTTAATTAAAAGGAGGGGTAGTTTTGATGCGTCGTTCAGTGAGATACTTGATGTCGCTGATTCTCATTATAGCTTTTATGCTTACGCTGGTCGGCTGCGGGGAAAAACCCGAGCCAAAAGAAGGCGAGACAAAAGAGGAACTGGTTATCGCAGTGACTAGTTATTCGAGCGGCAAAATGCCGCCTGAAGGTCTAGGGGCAGGGGGTGCCACACAGATCTATGAACCGCTTCTCTTTCTTAATAAAAAGATGGAGATTCAACCGGGGCTTGTCAGTTCATGGAAAAGGTTGGACGATACAACTTACGAGTTTAAAATACGCGAGGGTGTAAAATTCCATAACGGCAAAGAATTTGATGCTGAAGCAGCTAAATATGCTTTTATGGTGCATCTGGAGAAGCTGAAAACAGGATATATGGCTCAACGTTTTAAGGGGATTATTGACCAAAATTCGTTTAGAATTGTTGGTAAATATATCTTAGAGGTAAAAACCCTGAAGCCCTATCCTTTTCTGCCGAATTTAATGACGCAGGGACAAATGGTTGGACTTGACCCCGAATCTTTTGAAAATGGGAAAATAGTAGGTACGGGCCCATATAAGTATAAAGAAGAAGCAAAAGACCAATATGTTGTTGTAGAGCGCAACGATGATTATTGGGGTAAAAAGCCATTTTTCAAAAGGGTGGTTTTCAAAATTGTTCCTGACCAGAATACCCGGGTGATGGCTCTACAAACCGGAGATGTCGATATGGCTCTGTATCCGTCAATACCTTCCCTTAAAGACTTAGAAAAAGAATACACTATTTTTGAAGGATTCAAGGGGTTTCCATTTTTGATGTTTAA
>DHAA01000095.1:0-2705 GCA_002397275.1 Thermacetogenium sp. UBA4966
CCAGCCCTCCAGCACTGCCAGGTCGGGCGCCAACTTTTCATTGAGACCGGCATAACCGTACGCGGTGAAACGCATGTTGGCCAGGGGATCTGTATAGTGGTTATCCTGCCCTGCCGAATTAACGATCAGATCAGGTTTAAAGTCATCGAGTATCGGCAGAACCAGATTATCTAAAATATAGTGAATACCTTCATCCGTGGTGTTCGGCGGCAGAGGGAGGTTGATATTCATCCCAAAGGCCGCGGGACCGCCAAGTTCATCACAAAAGCCGGATCCGGGATAAAGCGTCCTTCCATCCTGATGATAGGATATAAAGAGCACGTCCGGATCGTGGTAGAACATATCCTGAGTGCCGTCCCCATGGTGAACGTCGGTATCCACAATAGCTATTTTCCGCAGAGAATATTTTTGGCGAAGATACTCGATCATGATCGCCTCATTGTTGATATTGCAAAAACCTCGGTTGCCATGGGCAACGCGCATGGAATGATGCCCGGGCGGCCTCACCAGGGCAAAACCGTTGGTAATCTCTTTGTTCATCAAGGCGTCCGCCAGAACGAGAGCGCCGCCTGCGGCGATCAGATGAGCATCCGTTATCTGTGTCTTAATATCAGGCACACAGAAGTGCGCTCTGGCAATGTCTTTGTGGGTAGCGTTTCTCGGTTTAAACTCAAGCAGTTGAGGCAGATCCATGATCCCCTCTTCGAAAAGCTGGTCTCTCGTATAGAGCAGCCTTTCCTCACGCTCGGGGTGTGTCGGCGAGATCGCCCAGTCAAATGCGGGAAAGAAAACCAACCCTGTTTTTCTCTCCATTAAGCATCACCTTCTTCCCAGCAGTCGATAATTCCCGTAGGAAATTGAACACAGACGTCGATCAGGCGTCCCTCGGTTCTCCAACCCCGTACCATATTAAAGAGTTCGCTGTAGACGAGTTCCGGCTCTTCCTGCGGCGGAATCCCGATCTTTTTCCCTTCATCTTTGAGCCTGTCCAGGGCGAAATCTTCGGCGCTCGCCAGGGAGTCGACCCCCGTAAGCTTTTCTTGCACGCCGTTTTCTTCGATATAATAGAAATTCCTTGCCGTATCAAAGTGAAAGCTCAGGCGTAAATTTGTTTTGGCCAGAGCCGCTCCGATGGCATTGGCCACATCCGCGTCAGGGGGAACCAGGGCGTTGCATCCCATCTCTTTCCCTAACAGCGGCAATAAAGCCGGAGAGGCGGCGCCGATCCCTACCAGGTTTTGAGGCCGGATTTCTTTTCTCTGCCGCAGTTCCCAGATGCGGTAAGCGGGTTCCTGCTCCCAGGCTGCGAACATGGCCTCGATCTCGCTCGCGATGCGCTCTACCGTCTTTTTTAAAACTAAATCTGCCGCCTGCCGCGCTCCCATCCCCAACTTTTTTCCTAATAATTCCATAGCCTTGTAGGCTTGCCTCTGCTCGCCGAGCTCGGTCAGCCCCTTCACCCGCATGGCGTCGGTCGGCGTGGGAACCTCTCCCCCTAAACAATAAGCGGGGCCCTGGCGGTAAGGCATGATCTGCAGAACATCGTCCTTAACCCGCAGAGAGCTGTCACCTCCTACAGCGGTAGAACTGGTGGCAAAGGCTCTCACGTGGGTCAGTTTGTCATCGATACGCGCTCCCTTGGATGCGAGCAGCGGCTCCCCGGAAAGGATCAGGGCGAGGTCGGTGGTCGTACCGCCGATATCGACTATAACCGAGGTCTCCCCCCTGGGAGTAAGCGCCAGACCGCCCAAGGTGCTGGCCGCGGGGCCGGAAAATATGGTTTCCACCGGTTTTTTCTCTGAAAGAGCAAAAGAGAAGGTTCCTCCATCCGCCTTTAAAATATAGAGCGGGGCGCTGACACCTCTTCGTTCAATTATCTGCAGCGCCTGGGAATAAAAGCTATGAAATTTTTCCTGCGTAGCCAGGGTCAGCAGCGTGGTGTACACCCTGCGGGGGAAGTTTAAGCGCCCGCTCACCCGGCAGCCCATGGCGACGGTTAAGCCGGGGATCCGCTCCTGCAGATAAGAAGCAACCTGTTGTTCATGCTTTTTGTTGCGCTGAGAGAACTTGCCGACAACCGCAACCCGCGCAACCCCGGATTGCTTAATCTTCTGGGCGCAGGCTTCGATCTCTTTTTCATCCAGAGGGGCTATCTCCCGGCCGCGGTAGTCGATAGCTCCGGACAGTAAAAAAGTAAGGGGAGTCTTGTAATCATATGTATAGGGATTTAACCCGGGGCCGGGGATAAGCACTAAAGCTGTCGGGCCGATGCTCTTCGTGGCGATCAGGTTGGTGATCAGGGTCGTGCTCAACACGATCCGCTCAAGGTTTCCCCCCTTCGCCGCTTCCAGGAGAGGGTCCAGGGCGTGGAGAAGCGATTCCAACAGATTATCATTATCAGTGGGTACTTTCATCTTCTCGGCTATTTTCCTGCCGTCGATTAAAACGGCGTCTGTATAGGTGCCTCCTACATCAAGACCAATAAGCATAAGCTGCCTCACCTTCCTATAACAAATCTGCCTTTTTTATCTGCGCGGCTCGAGCACGGATTCCTGCTTCCTGTCTCCAACATCCGCCTTCAGGAAGGAACCCTTTCCTTTGCCTGAGCAAGGCGCCGCTGCCACCCGTCAAGAGCATTCAATGCCTCCAGCGGCGTGATCCGGTTCAAATTCAAGTTTTGCAGTTCCTGTAAAATTAAGCTCTGA
>DHAA01000095.1:2944-5517 GCA_002397275.1 Thermacetogenium sp. UBA4966
TTTTGGCCGGCTTCCATCATGGCGGCTACCTCATAGGCACGCTCAACCACCTCGCCGGGAAGCTTTGCCAGGCGCGCCACTTGAATGCCGTAGCTTTTATCTGTTCCTCCGGGGATAACTCTATGCAAAAAGATAATCTCGCTGCCCTTTTCCGAGACGGCTACCGAGTAATTAACAACCCCTTTAAATTTTGCGGCCAGCTCTGTCAGCTGGTGGTAGTGTGTCGCAAAAATCGCTCTGGGGCCAATCTTTTCGTGCAGATATTCCACAATCGCCCAGGCGATCCCCAGCCCGTCGAAGGTCCCGGTACCCCGTCCGATCTCGTCAAGCACGATAAAACTATCCCGGGTGGCATTTTGGAGTATATAGGAGACCTCGTTCATCTCCATCATAAAGGTGCTCTGGCCTTTCCCCAAATCATCCATCGCCCCCGCCCTGACGAAGACTCGGTCCGCTATCCCGATTTCCGCCTCCTCCGCGGGAATGAATGATCCGCACTGGGCCATTAATATCAGAGTGGCCATCTGGCGCATATATGTGGACTTCCCGGCCATATTGGGGCCGGTCAGAATATGGATCCTGTTGTCAGATTCACCGATATGCAGGGTGTTGGGTACAAAAGCGCCCTCGGGGAGGAGCTGATCCAGAATCGGGTGGCGTCCGTCCTTGATTTTGATGAGGCCGTCATTGTTGATCCTTGGCCTGACGTATTTATAGCGGGCCGCAGTTTCGGCAAACGAAGCCAAACAATCGATCTGCGCGATGATCCGCGCATTGTGGCGCACCCGTTCCGACATTTGCTTAGTCCGGCTGCGGATCTCGATGAACAATTGATACTCTAAATCCTGCAAGCGCTCCGCCGCCCCCAGGAAAAGGGCTTCCTGTTCCTTTAATTCCGGTGTGATAAAGCGCTCACCCTGGGTGAGTGTCTGTTTCCTTATATAGTCGTCGGGAACCAGATGCAGGTTTGTTTTGCTTATTTCAATATAATAGCCGAATACCTTGTTAAAACCTATTTTGAGCGATTTGATCCCGGTACGGGAGCGCTCTTCGCTTTCCAGATTCCTGATCCAAACTTCTCCTTCGTCGATCATTTTACGCAGCCGATCAACCTGCTCATGGTATCCGTCCCTGATGATGCCCCCGTTTTTCAGGTTAGCCGGGGGGTTGTCCGCCAGGGAATTAAGCAGCAGTTCCCTTAACTCTTCGATTGGATCGAGCGCCTCTGCGAAACGGCGGAGTGGCTCGCTGCCGTTTTCCAGCAGACTCACCTTGATCAGGGGTATTAGAGCCAGCGAATTGGCTAAAGCTATCAGATCCCGGGGGCTGGCCACCAACCAGTCCACCCTGCTGATGATTCGTTCCAGATCATAAATTTTATTTAAGTATGAACGCAGGTCCTTGCGTAAAAAAAGGCTGTCGGTCAGTTCCGCCACAACATCCTGCCGCGCCCTGACCGCTGTTATATCTCGCAGAGGCAACTCCAGCCATTTTCGCAAGAGGCGGGCGCCCATCCCGGTCAAAGTGCGATCCAACGCCCAAAAGAGGCTGCCCTCTTTTTTGCCTTCGCGCAGAGTCGTAAAAACCTCCAGATTTCTAATCGTCATGGCATCCAGGTACATATGATCCCCGGGAGTAAAGATGGTCATTTTTGGAAAGGGAAGCTTTTCCGCTTTCTGTGTTTCTTGAAGGTAAGCGAGCAGATTGGCCGCGGCCGCCAGCCCCTCTTGGAGCGAGGCGCGGTCGATGCCGATCAGGTTCCCCTGGCCGAACTGCATATCTATCATCTCCAGGGGCGTTTCCCGCTTTACCTCGCTGGGTATCATATTCCGATAACCCCAGCAACTCTCCAGCAGAGGCTTAAAAAAAGGGATTTGTCCGCATTGATAGATACATTCCGCGGGCTGCAGCCGGTTGATCAGATCCGCCAGCTGCGCTGATTGTATTTTTATTGAAAATTGAGCAATCTGAAACTCACCGGTACTGATATCGCACCAGGCGCAGCCGACATTGTCCCTCTTATGATAAAGAGCAAGGATATAATTGTTTTTTGCCTGATCCAGATAAGCGGAGTTTAATATGGCGCCCGGGGTAACCACGCGTACGACGTCTCGCTTGACGATCCCCTTCCCCGGCCGGGGCTCTTCCAACTGCTCACAGATAGCGACCTTATAGCCCTTTCCCAAAAGACGATTGAGGTAATTCTCCGCGGCGTGATAAGGAACGCCGCACATCGGCACTTTTTGATCATTGCCCACGCCGCGGCTGGTAAGGACTATATCCAGTTCTTTTGCGGCTGTTTGTGCATCTTCTCCAAAAAGCTCATAGAAATCTCCCAGGCGAAAAAAGAGCAGACAATCGGCATATTCACCCTTTATCGCCTGGTATTGCGTCATCAAAGGGGTCGCTTTAGCCACTGCCACATCACTCCGGGTTAATTACGAGCATCCTGAGCAGCTGTCACAACAATCGGAGGAACAGGAACCACCGCTCAACACCTGATTGATAATGGCGTTGACCTGCTGTAAAAGCTCATGGAAGCGCTGTTGTGCTGAGAAATAGGCCTGGATGTT
>DHAA01000095.1:5849-7466 GCA_002397275.1 Thermacetogenium sp. UBA4966
ATCTCCGCTGCCCGCAGGATCGTCGCTTCTTCAGTTTCCCGCAGGGCGGATCCTAGTTCCTGGGCTTTCTCTGTTACCAGCATATTGTCAAATACCTCCTGTAGTTATTATTGTTTACTTCTTTTAAGAGGGGCAGATTCCTCTTTTTCGTGTACTTTTTTTAACGAGCCTATCAGATTCCAGGTTTGGGCGCCGGTAATCGTGACGTCGAGCAGAGCGCCTGTCAGATCCCGGTCGTCCTCCCCTTCAAAAACGACGATTTTATTTGTTCTTGTCCTGCCGCTCCAGCGCTGCTCATCCTTTTTGCTTCTCCCCTCCACAAGCACCTCAACAGCTTGGTTTTTTAATGAGAGGTTGTGCTGCAATGAAATCTCGTTTTGCAGATCCAACAATCTGGCCATTCTTTCTTTTTTTTCATCAGTTGCAATCTGCTGCGGCATCTTTTCCGCGGGCGTTCCCTGACGCGGGGAGTACAGAAAAGTGTAGGCAGCGTCAAAGCGCGCCTCTCTCACCAGATTCAGAGTGTCCTGAAAGTCAGCCTCCCCTTCTCCGGGAAATCCCACTATAATATCGGTTGTAATGCTCGCTCCCGCTACCTTTTTTCTGATGATCTCCGTCAGCTCAATAAACCTTTCCCTGGTGTATCCCCGTTTCATCAGCTTCAAGATCCTGTTGCTGCCCGACTGAACGGGAAGGTGGAAATGCTCGCAAACTTTATGCGAGGAGGCGATGACATCGATTAATTCCTCAGTGAAATCCCGGGGATGGGAGGTCATGTACCTGATCCTGGCAAGCCCCGGTACTTCATCCAGACGCCCCAGAAGTCCGGCAAAGCTGACCTTGCCGTCCGGACCCTCTCCATAGGAGTTCACATTCTGACCGAGCAGCATAACCTCCTTATAACCGGCGTCTGCCAGCTGAACAACCTCTTCATAGATTTCCTGCGCGGGGCGGCTCCTCTCCCTCCCCCTGGCATAGGGGACTATGCAGTAGGAGCAGAAATTGTTGCAGCCGTACATAATCGTCACATAAGCCTTGACAGAGCTGGTCCTGCAGGCAGGAAGGGGGCCGGGTATATCTTCAGTTTGATCGGCAACGACCCTTTTCCCTTGCTGCAGCGCTTCCCTCAAGAACTGCGGCAGCAGGTGGTAATTGCGGGTTCCGAAAACCACATCGACAAAAGAGGCTTTATTCACTAAAAAATTCCGCACCTCCCGGTTTTGCGGCAAGCAGCCCCCCACTGCGATCACCAGTCCGGGTTCTTTTTCTTTCCGGTGTTTCAAATTTCCCAGGAAACCCAGGGCTTTCTGCTCGGCAGCTTTCCTCACGGAACAGGTATTGAGGATAACGATATCCGCCTTCTCCGCCTGCGGGGTCCAGCGGTAACCATCTCTCTCTAAAATCGCCCGCATGATCTCCGTGTCATGTTCATTCATCTGACAGCCTGAAGTCCATATGTTAAAACTGACTTTTGCTTCCATCTCGCTCGCTGCTCCCTCTTTTTCTCGCAGACGCCGCCGGAAAATGATCCGAGCCGGTTGCCTGCGGAAAAACCTCTTGTTTACCGGCTGATGATCAAGCGCCGCAACTATTACTTATTATAGACCAACAGAGAGC
>DHAA01000105.1 GCA_002397275.1 Thermacetogenium sp. UBA4966
GTTTGTTGCGCACGAAAACCGAATCGCCCAGCTCAACCCCCAGATGGGCCGCTACTAGCGGACACTTGGCCTGCAGCAGGAAAAAGGTCTTTACGCCGGCGAAAGCTGTTCCTTCCAGCGTCTCATAGTTGGCCTGGCCTTTTGCCAAAACCAGGTTGGCTGACTTTATGACTGACCGCAGTTCCTGGCTGCAGATTTCCGGGACCACTCCCAGATAGTTATTACCTGTTGTAAGCACCTTAGCCTGGAGGCAGATCCCCGTATCCTCCGCATCCTCTTTAGTAGCGTCATTCAGAATTGCTCCGCCTTTCACGACATAGTAAAGCTCTGCAGAGTACCTGCTCAATTTTTCTAAAAGCAGGCGGTCGAAAACGATTTCTCCACTATTATCACCGATGATTACCAAAGGACCGCCTTTGGCTAAATATTCACGAAATGATTCCAGGTCATCCCGTTTAAACCCCCGCTCTAATCCTTGACTGATGCTCTCACCTATATCAAAATTCGGATTAATTCCCATATCTATTACATTGCCGGCAACAGAAGTTTGCAAGGCAGCCAGCAAGGGATTCTGACTAAAAGAAATAATCCTTTCTAATGCGGGCAAAAAGGTGCGCGCCAGGTGATTGGAAGCTGTTTTAGCCTGCAGGAACGGGTCATCTCTTCCCATTAAACGGTAAGCTTCAAAGAGAACCAGTGAAGAATTCTCAGCAGGAGTTTTCGAGGCATCTAGTTTCGCTATTATCGGAAACAGGGCGTTGATAATTTCCTGATGCTTTATTTGTTCAATCCCCGCTGTTCGCAGAGCGGAAATTGCCTGTTTGATATAACATGGAATACAGTCGACGGTAGACTGCAATCTTTACACCTCCCAATTTTTTTCTATCAAATGCTTATATATTCCATCCAAAGCATCTCCGGAGCGCTCTGTTTCCAGCTTTATTGCCGCTGCATGATCTAATGCCGTGCTGCCTTTATTAATTATGATTAGCTTTTTCCCGGACGAGCAGTATCCCTCCACAAAACCGGCCAGAGGATAGACAGTCAATGATGATCCGATCACGATCAGCAGCTGCGCGCTGATTATGGTATCTCTGGCCAGCCGGTGATTTTGTATGGGTTCGCCGAAAAGGACGACGTCCGGCTTAAGGATGCCGCCGCACTGCGGGCATTTCGGTATCGTTTCCGGATAATTGCGGACATAGTCTGCATCGGCTGTCGTATAGCATCCTGTGCATACAAACCGTTCGGCATTCCCATGAATGGCGATTACCCGCCGGCCTGCTTCCTGGTGGAGATTGTCGATGTTTTGTGTCACAATTGCTTTAATGAACCCCTTGCGCTCCATTTTAGCCAGCAGATAATGAGAGCGGCTTGGTTTAACCGGCGGCATCATCATGTAATTCCTATAGAAGCTATAAAATTCTTTTGGTTTCTTGCGAAAAGTACTAATATTAAGCAGGCTCGTCACTTTGTTTTCACCCAGAGTACGATAAATCCCCTTTTCTCCCCGAAAATCAGGGATGCCCGCTTCTGTGCTGATGCCTGCCCCGGTAACGGCTACGGTATTAGGCTCGCCGGCGATCAGGCCGGCGATTTTGGTATACTCTTGCTCAACATTCATGATAACAACCTCCGCTTTGGATAAGTATTCAATAAAAGCAATAAAAAAACCTGCCTGTCGGCTTCTATAGATCGCAACTACAAATACCGAAGATTCTATAGATGATTAACAGAGAATCTGATGATGCATAAACATTAAAGTGCTAATTATGGTATAATATTGAGCAGATAAGAAAGCAGATGAATTTAAAGCTGAGGGGGAGAAACGATGTTTTATAGAATATTTTTGCTCCGCATCCTCGAATCCTTATCAACACTCTTGTCTCGAAACAGAGTGATTTCAGCGGAGCAGACACAGAGGGATATCTCCGCCGGCAGTAAGGAAAAAACATTTAGCGAAATAATCAGAAGCGCCGGCGAGAAATTTGGAGTTGACGAGAAGGTTATCAGTTCCGTGATCAAGCATGAATCATCCTTTAACCCGCAGGCTGTTTCCCGGAGCGGGGCACAGGGATTGATGCAGTTAATGCCCGCTACCGCCAGTTCACTGGGAGTGAGCAATGCCTTTGACCCCGAACAAAACATCTTGGCCGGTACACGTTATTTAAGACAAAAACTTGACGAGTTCGGCGGCAACCTGTCCCTGGCCCTGGCAGCCTATAACGCGGGGAGCGGCGCTGTGCGCAAATACAATGGGATCCCGCCATATAAAGAAACACAGAACTATGTCGCCCGGGTAATGAATTCTATAGCAGATTATAGAGCCTAAACACTTTCTCGCGCTTCCTTAGCAGTTGCTAGAGAGGAAACAAGACTGTAAATTTTATTCCGCTTTGGATATTGCAGACATTAACTCTACCCTTGTTCTTTTCCACGACCGATTTTACAGATGCTAAACCAATCCCTCTATTGCTTCCCCCTTTTGTGGAAAAGCCCATTTGAAATATATTATCGTGGAGTTCATTCGGCAGATTGCCGGGGTTGATCGTCTGGAATATAAAATATTTTGTCGTTTGAGAAACCTTAAAAACTACCTCCCTCTTTTCTTCAGGCAACTCCTCTACCGCATCAAAAGCGTTATCCAATAAATTTCCTACTACCGTTATCAGATCCAGCGGTTTAATTCGCAGTCCAATTAAATCTGAATTTATATCAATTTTAAAAGTTATTTTCTTAGTTGCAGCTAAATCCTCTTTACTCAAAAGCAGTGCCGACAGTTCGGGGACATCTACGCTCAGCATTTCACCTGTTATGCGAACATGCTGGCAGAGTTCCTCTATATACTGTTGCGCTTTTTCCCCTTTTCCGGTCCTCATCAAGGCATAAACAACCTGAAGATGGTTGACAAAATCATGTCTCTCTGTCCGTATTACTCGCACCATCTCATTTAAATGTTCAATATAGAAGTTCTGAATTTCTAAAATCTTTTCATTCTTGGCCAGGAGAAACATATTTCTCGCGAGAATAATCAAAACGGAAACCGTCAACAAGGCGAATATTATAAAAACGATGGAAACCGGTTCGAAGGGAATTACTTTCGGCTTTTGCAGTAGTCTGTGAAAGCAAAAAGAGCAAATTACCAGACCAAAGATAAGCAAGAAAGCGATTCCTAGAACCATTGCCGCGCCGGTTGGAAATCTATCTTTCATGGCTGTTAATCCGCCTTATATCATTAAATTCCCGTATATTCAGTATGGTCAGCCGGAACCGTTTACAGAGGATAATCAGCGCGGACAAAAATAGGTATTCCGGTACAGGTATAAGCATTTTCCATAATGGGTCTGCCAACGATTGAATAATGTTGGCGCCGGTCAATTCAGATAACATAAAGAGATAAGCAGTTTCCGTCATCCCCATTATAATTAGCCCTAGAGCGGAAACAACGGCAGATGAAGCAAGATTAATTTTATAAAAATAGGAGATGAGGAGAACCAATAAGGGGAATACAATAATGGTGTAAATACCGGGAATCGGGATAAAAAGTCTGGCTACAGCTACGAACGGCGCTCCGATAAGCGCTATCAGAATAATTTCTTTTAGCTTTAACTCATAGCCGGTCAATACTACAGATAGTGCAACTAAAATAGCGGTTTCCGGTATATAACGAAATATAATCAGAGACAATGAAATTCCATCCATTTAACAGCACTCCTCAAGCAGACAATCCAAAGCCTCGAAACTTATAAAATGACATCTTATAACTTTATTCAACTCTTTTCCGGCGTTTCCCTGCAAGAGTTGTGAAAATGACAGTATTTTTTGAATAGTTCACCACCCCGTTTCCGCTTGCGGGCCATTGCTTAAAAGCCAAGGAAATTGTTGAGAAAAGCCATGGTAACTATTCCTACCAGCAAAGTGACAAATAGGCTCTTGAACTTAACCGCCGCGATAAACGTAGGCAAAAATGCCCAGAAATATATGTTCTGTACGCTGAAATCGATCCTTCCCTGAGGCGCGAAAACACTCAAGGCTGTTAGCCCCCCTAAAACAGCCGGAGCGACAAAGGACAGCCATTTTTTAACTACAGCAGGAAATTCATAGCGGGAAAAAAGGGCTACCGGAAAGATACGCGGCGTGAAACTGGCTACAGATACTCCAATGATCATCAGCCAGATATTAGCGTTGTCCATTGATCAACACCCCCAGGGTTGCGCCAAGGATAGTGGCTATAATTATGTTTGAAAGATTGCTCATCGTTGCCGGAAATAAATAGCCGATACCCAGGCACGCCGCAGCTGTGAAAAACGCGACCCAGAGATCTGCTCTCCGCTTGATCATTAAAACCAACAGGCAGATATACATAGCAGGCAGGGCAAAACCTAACCCCAGCCTATCTGTATTGGTTATAAAGCTTCCCAAAAATGCCCCGATGAGCGTACTTCCTATCCATCCCAGATGCGAGGTCAGGTTTAAGCCCGCCATGTAGGAAGCGGTAGCCGGCTGTTTCCGATAACGGTTGACAGCCACAGCATAGGTTTCATCAGTCAAGCCATATGAAAGCAAACTGGCCGCCAACGGCTGCACTCTATCTTTTAAATAAGGAACAGTGGACGCAGAAAAAAGCAAATACCTCAAATTGACCAGAACATTGGCCAGGACAATAGTAACGATACCTCCCCCTGCTTGCATAATTCCGATGGCGATATACTGACCGGCGCCGGAAAAACAGAGAGCGGACATCATAGTGGCCTGAGCCGCCGACATGCCCGCATCCTTTGCCAGCACGCCGAAAGTTAGCCCCAGGGGCAGGTACCCCAATACTATAGGAAACGCTTCCTTTATTCCCTGCCGAATTTCACTATTCTGCACTGTCAACAAATCTCCCCCGAACATAAGCATAATATCAACAGCCGGCTACCGGCGGCAACCGGGAAACCGGCTCCTGAAAAGCTCTGAAAAACAATCTGATATGATTTCTATAGAAAATCGTTTTATTCCTTCTAAATCGCTTTTTCCTTATGTTTCGCCATCCAATCTCTTTCCGGAACTTCGTTGGGCGCCTTACGCTTCAAATAAAACAAAACCGCCGGTAAACGAGACGCTTTCAGCCGGACGGTTGAGGGTCGCGTGCGGAATTAACGGCGCCTTGCAGAAGACCGGCGAGAACAGACCGGCAACTGTATAGCCGTTTATTTATTAATAAAGAATACCCCGCAAAAGATCAATACAATGCCGATAATTTTATTGGCTGTAAACGGTTCCCTAAAAAGAAAATATGCATAAATCAGCATGAACACGTAGCTCAAGCTGGCCATCGGGTAGATGTTGCTAAATTCTCCTCTGGTCAAAGCCTTCATCCAGGTGAGAGAGCCTGCGGCATAAAAAACTAAGGCGATAAGCACCTGAGGGGTTGTCATTATTCTAAACAAATCGTGGAAAAAGACTTGCCGGGAAACAAATAAAGTTCCCAGCTTGTTGGCCCCTATTTTTAGGATCGCCTGCCCCGTAGCGCCCATAAAGACAGAAAAGAGAACCAGCAATAGATTTTTCATTAAGCTATCCCCTTAATAAATTGTAGGTTAATAACCCCTTCATTATACTCTACCACGGGTCGGACAAGTATTCCAGTTTCCCTATATACCCCTAACCGAGATCCATGTAATTCTCACGCCCGTCACCCCCGATAATAAAAGACGGCCAGAATGCCGGATGTCACCCGCACAACCTGCGGCTTACTTTTAACGACATTGGAGACGCCGATCTGCCACATACTGTCCACTTTAACATCTGTCAGGGGATACTGGAATCCCTCCAGGGTTATCCCTTCCGCCTTGTCCCCTAAAGCCAGCACAGAGACTGTATTTCCTACTTCGCCGGATAATCTCAGAACATCCTTCACCAAGTAAATGGCCAGGTCAGGCGAATCAAACCGAACAACCTTCCCCCGCAACGCAAAATAAGCGGCGCTGTAGAGATTGGAAAGGGTGTGATCAAGACGCGATCCCATGCCGCCCCAAACAGTGATCTCGTCAGCGCCTAATTGATCCGCTAACTGTAGTGAAATTTGGGTATCTGTGTGGTCTTTCTGCGAAGAGTAGCGAGAAATTTGAACACCATGCCGCTCCATATATTTCAGATCGTCTTCAGCGACGGAATCCATATCCCCCGCCAGCAGGCCGGGTATAATGCCTAATTTTCTCGCCCATCCCGCGCCGCCGTCCACACTGATCACCAGTTCGAACTCTTTCTCCTTCCCTGTATACCATTCCAGGCGTCCGTATTCTCCGTTGGTCATGATCAAGATTTTCATAACCGCCGGCCTCCTTTACCACCAATATATAAATAATGCCCTATGCATTATCTTATAATATTATATAATCGAGGCGTAACTTACAATCCGGCTCCTTCCATCAAAGTAGGGTTGGAGCTTTGCGATGTGTGAAGAAGAAGGGGCTCATCCCCGTTACTGAGGGACAGCCCCTTCCCTTGTTCATTCAGCATTCAAGACTAACTATTTGCTTAATTCTTTCGATATAACAACTTTTTCCTGTGATTTTGGCGACTTGTAGTGCTGGAAGCCTGCCCAATACTGCGAATGTTTACCTGCGCCTCCGGTCACAATGATTCTAATCTGTTCTGGTGTTGTAACTATCGGCACATTGGTGTCGGCGTCCACCGGCTTTTCAAGATATTGGGATGCCCAATCAGCACACTTCTCAGCGTATTCTTTGGCGGGTCGCTGCGAATTTTCCCAAAGCCATTTCTGCAATTTCTCTTTGGTCCATCCTTCATCGGCAAGACCCTTGGCGTGCTCTTCATTAATCAAGAGCACTACTTGCCCTTTTGATGCACAAGTTGTGTTCTGTCCAGCGTTATTTATCGTGTTTGCAAAAACCCGCAGCAAACCTTCATTGCCGACGCTGGTATGATCCTGTATGTTCGTCGGAGGACCTCCGGCGAAAACAGTTACAATGCTTTCATCTTTCTTGAAACCCTGCTCTTCATTAAAAAGCGGCCAAGGGCTGTTTTCACTTTCCGCCACTACTGTCGCTACAGCGTTTCCAACCCAGCCAAGCGAAGACTTATCCTCAGTTTGTGGAGTAGATCCGCCGACGACGTCGGTCATCAAGGCGAGAGCATAGCCGATGGCCATATTGGGGCGGCTAAACCCGCTGGCAGCGCCAACTCCGGAGGCAATGCCCAATTTCTTGGCGATCTCTCCGTTCACAACCACCAGCAAACCGTCGGGATGTGTGGTTGTAGTAAGTCCGCGCCAGTTAAAACCTTCTTCCTTCATTCCATCCAGAGCGCTCAATATGACAGGCATATATTCTGGCTTGCAGCCGGTCATAACAGCATAAGTGGCAACACTTTCTACAGTCAGCATACCATTTCGCGGGGGAATCACCCAAACAACCTCATCCGGTTTGCGCTCGGTCCCCTTTAACATTGCCTCTACTTTCTCAGGGGTAGGCGGTACGATAGGCAATCCGTTTGACCAGCCTTTTTCAAAGAAGTATTTATTAACGTCATCGACAGTTCCCTTCACTTCAATAGTTGACGCAGGATAAACCGTTCCTTTTACCGTTGTCTTGCCGGTAGCCTTTTCCGGCTGCCATTCAGTAGCCAACTTTAATATTTCCGGAAAAGCGTCCTTAGCTTTTTTCTGAACAGCGCTAAGGCCGATACCTCCAACAGGATGCTTTACAACTACGAACGGAAGGTTAGCCGCTCCCTCTTGCTTAGCGGTTGTTTTAGCCAAGCCGACAAAATCTGTTGTAGCTATAGTAACCGTGGGAATACCGACTTTTTCTAATCTGAGCTGGTTCACGACCAGCCATGATGTACAGGACCCTCAATCAGCTTGAGCAGCAATTACCAGATCAGGCTTCAATGCCTGAATCTTGCCGATAACCTCCGGGGTAAAAATATTTGGTCCATATCCTTTTGATTCAGGAATCTCTTCATAGATCTTAATTACTTTAACATCCTTAACATTTTTCTCTAACTCGTCAGCAACTGTGTTTAAAAAATTATCCCCGTTCTCTTTACTGTTCCAAACAAGGCCTACAGTCTTACCTTCCAGGCTCTTCGGATGAGCATTCAACTGCATCGAAGCGACTTGAGTAGCCCCCTCAGGGTTAACCAAGGTCCACTTCCGCGAAGCTTCGGCATTAGAGCCGCAGCCTGATAACATCATAGTTGATGCCGCGAAAATGCAAAGCATTAACGTAGCTACTATTTTGCTGCGTTTAAGCTTCCCCATTAATAACACCTCCAAAACAAGTGAATTTGTTCTTCCTTATTTTCCGAAGTTTTCATAATCTTATTCTTTCAGTTGATGTGCAGCCCTAGGATAACACCTTGTACCATTTCGGAGGATCAGAATTTCTTTTTTCAATAATACCGGAGATGGAAAAGAAATTTCTGTTCCTGGAGAAAAACACTATCGCCGACAAGAGTATTAACGCTATGCTGAGATAGATTGTCTGAGATACCATGGTTCCCATTAGCCCCGGGAAACAACCGCAGTTAAGATCTCGCCCCTGGAGAAGCACGATACCTTCTCCTATTACAAAGGACAGTCCAAGCAGCCCTCCGCCCAGTGAAGCTAATCTTGTTACCAACCCCAGTATAACTGTTACGCCCACGAATAATTCTGCGAAGGGAAGAACATAACCCGCGATGGCGGCGAGATCGACCGGCTCAACGGGTAGTATGCCATATTCGTAGACGACGTTAACCGAATTCAACTTGATATCTGATAGTTTCAGCGATGCCGCCAGGATGAAAATAGCGCCGAGGAGAATCCTTGAAGCAAGAGCGAGCCATTTACTGTGTAGAATGTTTTTGAGCATTGTTTGTTTCCCTCCTTCCAACCCGCTTTTTTCATTTCATTATTCATTACATGTACCTTAAATAACTATTTGGCTTGCCTCACCGCCTTTTCATGATCGTTAGGCGCCCGGCTCGGACCGGTAACCGGCAGCCGGGCGCCCACATTATTTTGGTATGCTGCAGGTATACCTACTACTTAAACTATAGCTACTATCTATTATCCCAATCAATAAAAAATAAATAGATTAAATAAGCTTTATTTTGTTTTTTTTATCACAAGCGGAAAAGGGGTAACAGCGAGGTATTAACGGTAAGGGTAATGCTTCATACAATAAACTAAATTAAATAAACTAAATAAAAAACGCCCCATTTAAGGCTAACTGGGGCGCTGGAAAAATAATAAATCTCTTTAATCCTTCAATCTGTAGATTCTCAACGGCCTGCCCACAGAGCCATACTCTTGCTCAACATCGACCATGCCGCACTCCTCCATGTAATCCAAGTAACGCCGCACGGTAACCGTGGACAGAGAGATAGATTTCGATACATCCTTCACAGTGACTTCATCCCCTGCGTTTTCTAATAAGAATAAATAGATCTCCTTCAGCGTAAGCGCATTCAGCCCCTTAGGCAATTCCTGCTGTGTATCGAGCAAAGCGTCAAGCATCTCCAGGACGTCATTATTTTTGCTGCTGTTTTCGTTGTCGCTGCTCTTATGCAGTTGTTCCGGCGCAGGAGATTTCCATATCTTAGCATCTGCTTCTCGTCTGGGTTTCGCTTTAACAAATTTCCCGACGATAAAAAACCGTACAATCAAGGCCATTAAAGCAGCTAAGATCAATCCGGTAATGCCTATTGTTCTCATCGAACCATAAACGATGCCGTTATACAGATCGCCTTCTGTGCCGATATACAGGGCGCCGATTACCTGCCCGTCGCCGTTGATGAGCGGTTTGTAGGCTGCATAACCTGCGCCGCTTGTTTCTTCGGTTTGACCCAGGTAATTCTGGCCGGCTACGATAACCTTACTCCTCACTTCCTTAGGAATAGGTCTATCGACAGCCCTGATCTCGCACTCTCCTTCTCTCACAGTTGTGGAAACACAAACGTTATTCAGGTAAATAGAACATGAAGCCCCGCTTAAATCCTTAACGGAGTCTACCAAAACATAGTTATTAGTAACTTCGACCTGGCCTTTGTACAGAATTCCTTCTCTGGCCTGCCAGTCTCCCGGACACTTGAGATCAATTATCGCCTCTGCCGCGGCGATATCCCTCTTGGCCTCGGATTCTGTGTTTTTTAGCACAACAGGCTTGGCCTGCAGATAGAATACTAAAATGATAATCATTGTAATTAATAGAATAACTCCCATGACGACGATGGCTATACGGTTTTTTAGTGAGTGCATTTCATATCCGCTCCAATGTTTGCATTTTTTCTTGCTTTGTATATTCCTGATATGGTAAGCACCAGATAGCACTCAATTGCATGGCGTTTATAAATTAACATATCTATTGATTATTCTTTGAATAACTAAACATAAGAAATATAGAGAAAAACAGAGAATCAATGGACACTATTTATATTATTCGCTACAGCACACGCCAAATCCTTCTATAGAAGCTTAACCAGTCACCGACTACCCTTTTTAGTCCGAGAACTATTACTAAACTTTGTCAGCTCTGCTGCTGTTTCTTGGAAAAATACAGCAAGAAGGGAAACCTCTTCGATAAAATTCGACGAGTTTCCCTTCTTAATCGAACGACATACTTAAAAACAGTTAACCGGCCTGCCCGGCTGAAAGATATCTCTGCCTGCGGAGCTTAATGATTTCCCCGCTAAATCCCCAGATAAAACAGATAGAAGGCCAGGACGAGCATCAACAGTCCCAACAAACCCTTGAGAACCCTCCCCCACTTTTCAGTACGCGGGGATGAAGCCAATCTGTTGACCACACCCACTGAAGTTCCCGCAATCAGCAGTAAGGCACAGTGACCGACCGAGTAAACTGCCAGCAGCCCTATCCCTAAATATATGTTTCCCTCCCCGGCCACAAAGGCCAGAATGGCCGCCAAAACCGGGGTGGCACAGGGTGAGGAAAGCGCGCCCCCTACAATACCCAGCAGAAAAGCGCCCAATAAGCCCCCCCTTCTCGACGGCATCCGGCAGGAGTCCGGCGTGAAGCGAAAGATCCCCAGCAGCTGCAGTCCTGCCGCCGCCATGATCAGGGCAAGCAGAAAATACCACCACTTCCCCGCTCCCGCCATTATTTTTCCCAAAAGGGCTGAAGCCGCGCCTAAGGCGGTGAAGGTCAGAACGAGGCCTAAACAGAATAACAGAGAGTATTTTAAGGCCCTTTTCTGATCATCACCCGCATACCCGCCTATGTAACCGATGATCAAGGGTACGGTAGACAAAACACAGGGGCTGAAAGAGGAAATCAGCCCGGCTATAAGCGCCATGATAAAAGCAAGCCAGATATTCTGCATTAACAATCCGCCAAAATTAGAGAGCAGTGTCTCCATTAACTAACACCCATTTTTTCTTCCATCAGTTTAATCAAATCCTCTTTGGGGAGATAGCCCTCGTGCCTTCCCAGCTCTTTGCCTGCAGCGTCCAAAAAAATCTGCGTGGGAATAACCCTGATCGCATACTTTTGCGCCTCTTCAGGCTGTTCGTCGATATCGGTGATTTTAATGTTTACCCGGCCTTCATACTCATCTTTCAACTCATCCAGGATGGGAATCATCTCCCGGCAAGGAGCGCAGGTCGTGGAGCTGAGCTCCAACATGGTAGGAAGGTTCGCCTTCTGCCGTGTGTTTATACCTGTGTTATCCTGGGCAGACGTCCGATTTTTAACAATAAAAATCCCCCCTGCGATCAGAGCGATCAAAACCACCGCAGCTATACGCCTCCAGGCGCTTTTCTCGTTAACCGTATTATGCATCTGACTCTCCCTTTTAGATTCAATCTTGTTTTATCTGTTATATATTATACTATCTCCCCTAAAAGAACTCATCTCCCCAGCTGCAAAGTACACCTCCGCGCCCACCCTGCTCATCAGGCTGAAGTAGGCGGCGATGTCCAGGTCCTGTTCATAGTCTTTTCCGGAATTATACGGCGGTGAAGTAAAGGCGAGGGCGACGCTTTCATCCGGAATATGGCTCATATCCTCGGATGTATGGCAATAAACGCGGTCCGCCCATTGATCGATGGGCGCGGCCGCGACACTTCTCTCAGTATTTTGTTTGCATATCTCAATAAGTCGGCGGTGCAGAGATATGAAATCGCCGCTGTAAAGGTTACGCTCATAGAAAACAGAAGAATCGTGGGCTTCTCTTTTGGAAACGCCGAAGGAAGATGTTTTAGTGGCCAACAGAGATCACCTTTATATCAATTTATTCTTTCCCTAAGGAGTATTCTAGCCCACGCGCCCGATCTCTGCCAAGCATTTTTTATCGTTCCCCCAGGGTGACCGTCAACTCCGCTGTTTTTTTGTCACGCCAGACCGTCAGCTTGACTTGTTTGCCGGACTGTTCAGCGCCGACATAATCAAGCAATTGATCTGTGTTTTTCACCTTGCTCCCGTTCCAGGATAGAATGATATCCCCTTTTTCGACTCCTGCCTTTTCCGCAGGGCCCCCTGATGTAACGCTCCTCACCAGAACTCCTTCCAGGTCTTCCAGCCCCAAGTTATCGGCGATCGATTGAGTCACATCCTGTATTTCCACTCCCAGCCAGCCCCTCGTCACTTTCCCTTCTTTAATCAGATCATCCACAACTTTGCTGACCGTATCGCTGGGGATAGCGAAGCCGATTCCCTGCGCTTCAGAGCCCACCGCGGTATTGATCCCGATCACCTCTCCCTGCAGGTTGAGCAGGGGGCCGCCGCTGTTGCCGGGATTGATCGAAGCGTCTGTCTGCAGCAGGTTCCGGTAGTTGCGGTCCTGGACAGTGATCGGGCGCCCTTTGGCGCTGATTACTCCTACGGTCACCGTATGATCCAAGCTGTAAGGATTGCCGATAGCGATAACCCAGTTGCCGACGTTAACTGCGCTCGATTTACCTAATTTTATCGTCGGCAGATCTTTTCCCGCATCGATCTTCAGCACCGCCAGGTCAAGTTCCTCGTCCGATCCAATTACCTTGGCCGATACCGGCTTTTCGACATCCGCAATGCTCACCTGGATCTCCTGGGCATCGCTGACCACATGCTCATTTGTCAGGATATAGCCGTCGGTCGAAATAATGAAACCACTGCCCACACCCTGCTGGACCTTTTGCTCCGGGGTGTAATCAAACTGCCCGAAAAACTGCCGGTAAAGGGGATCGTCAAAATAAGTGTTTGACTGCGATTTTGTGGAAACATATGTCTCGATCTTAACCACCGCAGGCCCTGCTTTTTCTACGATATCCGCGATGGTAGAGGCGCCTACGCCAGGAGGAGAACTGCTGTCGCTGTCGACGGATTCCTCGCTGTTGGCCTGCACCCTATCCATCCAGTAATTGCCCGAGGCGAAAAAAACGCCTCCTATAAACACAATGCCCGCTAAAAATGCTCCCAATATAGCAAATATCAGGACCTTTTTCGGTTTCATCTATTTTCACCTCTCAAAAATATTTGATGAAGGAATTATTATTATAATAAAAACTCTCTGTGTTCATTTTGTGAACATTGTATGTGTGCCGGATGTATTTGGGATGGTTATCTCATCTCTACCTCGAACCAGAAGAGGACGCCGTCCTGCTGATTTTCTACCCCATAACCGGCGCCGTGCAGTTCCTGGATCGCCTGTACGACGGCGAGCCCCAGACCGGTACCTCCGTAACTGCGGGTGCGGGCTTGATCAACTTTATAAAAACTGGTCCATATTTTGTCCAGAGATTCGTCAGGTATCTTCTCTCCTGAATTATAGACAGAAACGCGCAGCTTGTTGTCTTTGACGGCTGTTTGTATCTTAATGAGTTTATTGTGATCCGTATGGTTAATGGCGTTAACCAGATAATTGACCAGCACCTGTTCCAGGCGACCCATATCTCCATAAACCGCAGGATTTTGCGGTATGTTTAATTCTACCTTGATCTCATTATTGGCCAGCAGCGGCCGGTATTTATCCAAAACGCTCTCGATCAAGTATCTCATATTAAAAGCCGTTTTATCCAGCTTAAAATACCCTGATTCTATCTGCGACAAATCCAGCAGGTCTTTAACCAGTCTGTTCATCTTGCCGGTTTCATCCATAATCACATCGCAATAATAATTCCTGTTCTCCTCATCCTCGTTGACGTTTAATTTCAAACCCTCTGCATACCCCTGAATCAAGGCGATGGGTGTTTTCAACTCATGGGATACGTTATTTATAAATTCCTTTCGCATTTTATCTATTTTCCGTTCCTGCTCAATATCCGCCCTTAATTTTTCATTTGCCGCGGTCAGATTAAAAATCGCCCTATCCAGCTGATCAGAAAGAGAATTGATGCTCTTCCCCAGCTGTCCCAGTTCATCATCGGACTGCGCGGCGTATTTTTTGCTGAAGTCCAATTTGGACATGCGCTGCGCGATATCGTTCAGCTGCAGGATCGGTTTGGTGAACCTTCCGGCAAACAAAAAGATCGCGGCAGCGCCCAGCACAATGGTGATCAGCCCGGTAAACAGAAAAAATTTATTGGCGACGGCAGTGTTTTCATTGATAGCTGCCAGCGGTGTGCTCAACACCAGGGCTTCATTGTTTTTCAGCCTGGAGGCGAGGACCAGAAAATTTGTTTCCAGCCTGGGGTCCATAAGAACTCCGGTAAAGTACTCCCCTTTGGATAAAGCAGAGAGTTTCGGCTGCACGGAGAGCAGTATGGAGGTCTGATCAGTAATCATCCCCCCGTAACCCGAAGTGCTGTAAATCAATTGATAGTTGCGATCAATAATAAAAATGTTCAGCCCTTTGTTGCGTTCCAGGTTTTCCAGCTGCAAGGATAGTTCCAGGGGGTTGCCGCGATATTTGTCGCCGATCTGCTTGTTGATCTCTATCAAGTCCTGTTTTTTCTGCCAGAGATAGTATTTTCCGAGATATTGAGAGTTGAGGAGCAAAGATATAGCGACAAAAAAAATGATCAGGCAGCTAACACCCAGGAAAAGCTTGTTGCGTATAGATATTTTCACTTTTTCACCTCAAATCTATAGCCCAACCCCCTGACGGTCTGTATCAGATCACTTTTTTTACCCAGTTTAGCCCTTAATTTTTTGATATGTGTATCCACTGTTCTTTCATCGCCATAATAATCATAATCCCAGACAGCGTTCAAAATCTGTTCTCTGCTCAAAGCGAGGCCCGCGTTTTCCGCCACATAGAGCAGCAGATCATACTCTTTGGGGGTCAGCTCGATCATCTCGCCGTCCAGATAGACCCGCCTCCCCGGTTTATCGATCTCCAGCCCGTCGAAGTTTTTAACATCCTTAATGTTTTCGGCCCGCCTCAGCAAAGCCTGTACCCGTGCAGCTAATATTTTTAGGCTGAAGGGTTTGGCGATGTACTCATCCGCTCCCAGATCAAAACCGAAGAGTTCGTCAGATTCCTCCCCCCTGGCGGTCAGCATGATAATAGGGATCTGGGATGATTTTCTGATCTCCCGGCAGACAGCCCATCCATCATACTCAGGCATCATAACATCCAGTATAATCAGGTCTATGTTTTGATCGTTGCAAAACAGGTCCAGCGCCTCATGCCCGTCTGCCGCTTCAATCACCGTATATCCCACTTTTTTTAGGAAATCCCCTACTAATCTTCTCATCCGCTCCTCATCGTCAGCTATTAATATTTTAGCCATGGTCACCATCCTTCATAACTCTTCTCTCAGGGTAAAAACCCCTCCCTTATATTTAAACAGCCCGGAACCCGCGCTTCAAGACGTTTTTAAAAAAAATAGAGAAACGCGACGACTTTCTAGCCGCCTCATTTCTCCTTTGGTATATATTAAACGGGGAAGGATATCTCTAACTGCTTGCTTTCTTTAATAAGAGTATAACCGCCGAATATGTTTATCATGTGAAGAAAATATGAAGATAAAATGAAATAATACTACCGGAATGGTGGTCTATAGCAAAGCCAGATGACCCTGCAGCCAGTCGATAAACTGACGTGCGCTTCTGGGGGAAAGCCCATTGTGGCGGGCCGCCCATTGCAGCGCTTCTCTGTTCAGGTCTTTATCGGTCACCTGTATTGACCGCCGGGCGGCAAGGGAATGGACGATGCTCAGATATTTTTCCTGGTCCGGGGCGGTAAAAAGCACAGTGATCCCAAAGCGGTCCGCCAGGGAAAGCTTTTCCTGGACACCGTCATTTTTGTGGATCTCATCGTCTTTGTCTAACGACGGCTCCAAACGGTCGCTGAATTTCTCTTT
>DHAA01000027.1 GCA_002397275.1 Thermacetogenium sp. UBA4966
ACCTGGCCACTTCCTCAATATGGTGGTCGTTGACACCCGGTATTAAAACAGTATTGATTTTCACTATGACACCGAGTTTAGCAATTTTTTCAATGCCGGCAAGTTGGGCCAGAATCAGCCAGCGGGCGGCATCTGCGCCGCTCAGGTACTGACCGTTATAGACGATATGGGAACAAATATTTTTAAGTACCGCGGGATCTACGGCATTAACCGTCACGGTGACGGTTTTTACTCCGACGCTCGCCAGCCGCCGCGCCTTTTCTTTAAGCAGCAAGCCGTTGGTGCTGAGGCAATTGATCAGTTGAGGGAATTGATCATGGATGAGCTCAAAGGTTTCCAGGGCATGGTCGGTAGCCAGGGTATCCCCCGGTCCGGCGATGCCCGCCACAGTGATCTCCGGGCACAATTTCAATGCCCGCCGCACGACATCCACAGCCCCATCAGGAGTTAACAGCGACCGGCTCACTCCAGGCCTTTTCTCCCATTTGTTGAAGCCGCGTTTGCAAAACCGGCACTGGATATTGCAAGCCGGGCTCACCGGCAGGTGGATGCGGCCGTACTTGAAATGTGCCTCTCCATTAAAGCATGGATGCTTTTTCACCAGATGGCTGAAATTAACGTCAGCCCCGGCGGCAGGTTCGCTCATAATCTTCACATCCTCTCTGTTGTCTTAGGTTCTCCTCGGTTCTCCCGCTGAATATCTTCCAAAAGAATATCTTTAAAAAATAAGAGACAAAGTAGAAATGAAACCTACCCGGCCTCCGGCTTACCGGTCAGCTCGCTGATTTTAAGGTTAATCTAATCCATAGTATATAAGTATGTTTAATATGGTTAATTTATAATAACGGATCGGTATTGTCAAGAGGGAAACGAAAAAATTATCACCGGCAGCAAAAACCACGGGCGGGAAGCGCGGCTGAATGTGCCGCCGGCGAAAGGAGTAGATGCAGCGCCGGGAGCGGTTGAGCGCATTCAGGCCGCCAGGGGCCTCGGATGAAAATCGGGGGCGCCAAGCGCATCATAACAGCCGCTGCGCTTTAATGTATAAGTAGATCACGATCGTCTTGGCATCGTCTATTCTTTCGTTCGCGATAAGGCGCTCGAGTTCGCTGAATTTCAGCCATACTGTTTCACTTACTTCATCGTCTTCTGTTTTTCCGCAGGCAACTCGGTTTTTTTCTACCTGAGCCATAAAAATATGCATCTTGCTGTTGCTGAAACCGAGATTGGGTTTATAAGAGATCAGGTGTCTGAGTTCTTGCGGCAGGATATCCAAATTTGCCTCTTCCTTCAATTCCCTGACCAGGCACTGGCCCTCGCTCTCCCCTTCCATATCCATTGTGCCCGCCGGGATCTCCAGCGTTTCCGTCATGTCGGAGGGCCTGAACTGCTTGACCAGAAGGACCTCCCCGTATTCATTTATGATCAGTGAGGCGACGGCGTCACAATCCTTCAAAATATCATAGGTCTTGCCGCGGATGCGGCGTTTGTGCACCTTCAGCCAGCCGTCATACACCACTTTGTCATTCATCATCAAATCACCTACCCTAAAAGCTGCTTTCATCCTACCACCGGCGCCGCAGGCGGCATGGTCACGGCGCCACGCTCTGGTCAATATAGGAAAAGGGATCCTGGGAATACCAATCTCTGCGGTAAGGCAGCCGGGCATGCTTCACTATGTTCCTGCTATAGCTGGTGTTCTTCAGGGTGCGGGTCAGCCTTCTGGCCACCTCATAAACGCCCAGAAACCCCATATAATTGAATGCCTGGCCAAACAGAGGGAACACCGGTATCCCCTGTTTGTTTGCCCATCCGTTGCCTCCCGGATGGCCGATATAAATATCCGGCTTTAATTTCTCTAAAAGATTGGCCTGTTCAAAGGGCTGGCCGGTTCCAATGTTGATAATAGCCCTCTCGCTTTCAGGTATTTCATCGATAAGCTGATCCAGGAGCGCTTCTCCGTAACGGTCAAAGTGAAAACCGCGCAGTCCCAGCACCTCCATCCCCAGGCTATGCAGCAGTTCCGCGGTGGTGATGACGCGTATTTCGCCCCCTGCTAAAAATGCGGTTTTCCCCTTTAGAAATTCCCGATAGGGTTTCAAGGCGGCGTTTAATTCCTCGACTTCAGCGGCGATCAACTTCTCCGCTCGCTCTTCCATCCCGAAGAACCTGGCGATATCCAGCAGCCATTTGCTGGTGTTGGCGATGCCTATCGGTATCGTCTTCAGAATAAAGGGAACTCCATATTTTGTTTTCATATGCTCAGAAAAGTAGTCGTCGTGGGTGGCGCAGATACTGACGTTTAACGCCGCTTCATAGGAATCTGCGAAGTCGTCCGGGTGAGCGTAGCAGGGCAGGACCCTCACGTTCAACTCCAGGGCCTTCAGCAGGTTGACCAGTTCCTGCTCATCGCTGCGGCTCATGGAGGAAACATTGAGAACGTTCACCGTGCGGCTGATGATATACTTTTCTTTTAATTCCTCGAATTCATCCGGCAGAACAGGGTCTTCCTCCTCATACAACTCCGCTCCCACCAGATGTCTTAAAATTCCGTGATAAACAGCGTCATAGGCGGTCGCCTGTATTTTAGTCTTAAATCCTTCGCAGTGTACAGGCACAATTCTCGCCCTTGTCTGCTTCTGCAGATCTTCTATGATCGTGTCGATGTCGTCCCCGATCAAGGCCGGAACGCAGCTGTTCATGACAATAATGGCGCTGGGCCGGTACTCGCTGTCCGCGTATATAATCGCGGACCTGAGTTTTTCCTCGCCGCCGTTGATCACATCGATTTCATCAAGATTGGTGTTGATCCAGCGGAGGCCGAAGGCATTGGGATCCCTGAGCTTTTGGAAGCCTTTGCAAAACCCCGCCTGGGCGACCAGACCTGCGCCGCAGCCGATGGGGCTGTGCACGACGATAACCGCGTCCCTGATCGTGTTTAAAATAGCCAGGCTGAGAGTCAGCTGGCAGCCCTGGCTCTGGGAAAAGGTTCTGTTGTTTTGAAACAGGCAGCCTTTCTTTGACTGTCTGGACAGTTCACAGCATGAGCCCCCAAAGGCCATGCAGGCGCCTAATCTGTCCTCACGGATCGGCGGTGTTTTTTCGTTAATATAATCCATCTAGGCATCCCCCTTTATCTGTTTCCTACCAGAACGCTCAAGAGATCTTCAGTCAATCTCAGCGCCCCCCTGTAGCCGGCGTACCCGCGATCCAGCACCACGCGGTTGGATATGGGATAGGTCACCGTCAGCTGCGGCGCCTTCAGGCTTTCGGCCACGTCTCTTTCAATAGCGCTTCCCAGAATAAATCCGGGATTGAAGCCTTCAAAGTACTTCTGGCTGCCGCTCTGCCCCCAATGCCTGGCGATGTACTTCCCCACATTAGAGGCGTCGGTATCGAATACCAACTCCGGTTGCACGCCTGATTCATAGCCGGTAAAGTTTCCCCTCGCCTGTTCCTGCTGCTCACCGGTGAGAAAATCAGTTATGACTACCAGTTCCGGCAGCCAACCCAAATCATCGGCTAAGAACCTGGTCAGCGCCTGGGTATAATTGGAATCGCCTACCACCGTTGTATAGCGCTGCAGATCGAGATCGCTGTACACATCCGCAATTCTTTCAAAGTAGCTGTAGTAATAATCCTGCTCTTCCCTGATAACCTTCTCCACAAAAGCGTCCTCCATTCCCAGCGCCTTTCCCGCCTGCCTTAAAAATATGGCGCTACCATGATCGCCGATCGGAAACGGCGCCGTAATATAAGGAACGCCATGTATTTCTTCGAATACCTGCGCCGCTTCGACGCCGAAGGTATCGGAAACCACTATGTTCAGCGAAGCCGCGGCCGCGTTGCGCAAATTATCCAGGGTCTCTCCCTCTCCGAAGAAGGAATTCACCCGATAGCCTAATTTATGAAGCAAGCCTTTGATCAAGGCGATATTGCCCTTCCAAAATACATCTTGAACGGGGACCACTCCCCACAGGTTGACAAGCTTGCCGTCTGTGACGGCTTTCTTCTCGACAAAATCACGGAACAGCGTTTTCAGCACAATCTCATAACCCTTATAATAATTTCCCCGGAAACCTCCGGTTTCCGCCCCCAGCACCTGAACGCTGCCTTTGTCATATTTCTTGACGGCATTTCTGATGTCGTCGCCGATCATCTCCACCATGCACCCGGTGACCACGAAGTAGAGGTCTCCGTCAACCAGTTTGATGGTGTTTTCGATCTGTTCGCTGAGGCGTTCTTCCCCCCCAAAGACAATCTCCCGCTCAGAGGTATTGGTGCTGGGCAGCGCTTGATCAGCGCAATAGCCGCTTCCCATATATCCTGCCGCCTGATTGAGAGCAAGCGCCACATTACCGCCGCAGCCTGTTGCTGCATGCAGAATAGGTACTGTGCGCGGCAACACCTTGAGAGTACCGATAGCCCCTCCGAGAGCGCATACATACCTTGGCCGTTCCACAAATTTACTCATCATAACCTCCGCTCCGCCGCTGCCGCCGGCGTTATAAATAGTATCAATATACGCGTCACGCTATACTGCTGCTACAGTACCGCGTCTGTAGAGATCGCTTCGGCCACATCCTGAACGCTGGAGCGGCCGATCTTGCCGACATCCGTTCCATTCTGCAGCAGATCCGCTACCTTATGCCGGATCCAGCCGAAATCCGCCGACGACCTGACGTCGCTGTCCTGGCGCGGCCTGGGCAGCTTGATTTCCAGCACTTCTTTGATCGTCCCGGGATTCTCGGTCATCACCGCTACGCGGTCGGCCAGGTAAATAGCCTCTTCGATGCTGTGAGTGACGAAGACGATGGTCTTGAGCGTTGCCTCCCAGATACGCAGCAGTTCGTCCTGCAGGATCTCCCTGGTCTGGGCATCCACAGCGGCGAACGGCTCATCCATCAGCAGCACCTCCGGGTCGTAGGCCAGGGCCCGGGCGATGGCCACACGCTGCTTCATCCCGCCGGACAGTTCGTAAGGATAGCGGTCCTCGAACCCCTGCAGCCCCACCAGGCTGATATATTTTCGGCTGATCTCTCTGCGCTCGCTTTTTGCAGCCCCTTTAATTTCCAACCCAAACTCAACGTTGCCCTGAACAGTCCGCCAGGGGAAAAGAGCATACCCCTGCAAGACGATACCCCTGTCCAGCGCGGGCCCCGTGATCAGCCTGCCGTCAATATGAATTTCGCCGGAGTTCGGGTGGGCGAGGCCGGCAATCAAGTCGAGGAGAGTCGATTTCCCGCAGCCGCTCGGCCCGACGACGGAAAGGATCTCGCCGTCCTGTACTTCAAGGTTGACATCCTTGAGCGCGGTGAAGCTTTTTGAACCGCTGCTTCCTCTTTTAATATGATAATCCCGGTTGATGTGCGAAACTTCAATTTTAACCGCCATCGAAAACACTCCTTTGCTTTAACTTGTTAGCCGCCGTTAATTCCGTGAATTTATTGCCCACCCTCTTTCGCTCGATTCAGGTAAAAAACAAAAAAGAGGGTGGGCGTAATTAAGAGAGAGGAACCCTGACCATTACTGCTCAAACTCGTGCGTGAGTATATCCGCCATCTTTATCTGCCCCTCTTTGAGTTTTCCGGTAACAACAAGATCGTCGACCCAAGGCTTAATGTGCTCTTCATTGATCACCGTCGTAGCGGCATAGTAATGGCTTCCGCTTGCTTCAACTCCGATAAAGTCGGAGGTTATTTTCGCCGCCTTATCCGGGTTCTCATTTGCCCAGATTTGAGCCTTTTTCATCGCTCTGAGAAATCTTTTAATGATATCCGGATTTTTTTCGATAAAATCATTCCTGAAATAATAGAGATAGATCCCCGCGGCTTCTCCCAGTCCGGCATCAGATGAGTCTCCGATCAGGGTCAGGCCGGATTCTTCGGCTAGTTTATAGAAAGGCGGGTGTACGACAGCAATGTCAAGGCCTCCTTGCTCCACTGCCTGCAGCGCCGCCTGATCCGTATCGAACTGCACGAATTCTATTCTATCCCTGCCGATTCCGTACTTGTCGAAGATGGTGGTGGAAATAAAGGTGCCGCAGTTAGGCGCCAGGCCATTGATCGTCAGCTTCTCACCCTTTTTATAATTAACTAGATCCTCCCAGCTCTTGATACCTGTATCCGGTTTAACAAACCACCTCATATGACGGAATTTGGAATCAACGCTGGGATCGACAGGCTCGATAATGGAACGGCCGACCCCTTTGACCGCCGCGCCGCCCGCCACATATGTGGCCAGCGCGTTGGGATGCGCCTCGGCAAAATCATTGTTTTCGTTGATAACCGAAGGCAATACCTCGGTAGGCTTCAACTCGCCGGTGAATACCAGCTTGAGCCCCTCTTCTTTGTAAAAGCCCAGTTCATCCGCCACCAGGATCGGCGTCGATGTGCAATTCTTCCTGGTATAAGTTTTGATCGGTATCAAATCTTGATCATCAGATTCTGCCGCGGTTTTTTTCGCGTCGGAAGGAGCGCCCACCTTCGTCTTCCCCGCATACGCTCCTATAATGACGGCGGCTATGATAACAACCGCCACCGCGCCTCCAATCCAAAATTTTAGATTTTTCTTCTCCTCTTTCTTCTCTTCCATAAAACACACCCTCCCGTTTCACTTATTTTCTAAAGCAAGTTCTTCATAACGCCGGCAGGTTAATATCTGATGCTCATCATCTCCTTATTTTCAATTTTCCTGGAAAGAAAATTCTCTCCATACCAGAAAACGATTTTCCAATCTTGTAAACAGTATATTGATAATTACGGCGAGCACAGTTATAAAGAGTATGATGCCGTACATCAAAGGGATCTGGTACGACTGGCTTGAGGACAGGTAATACCAGCCGAGCCCGCTGCTCGAACCCGTCATCTCCGAGGCAATGATCATAAAAAACGATATCTGCGCGCTCATTTTTACTCCGGTAAAAATATTTGACAATGCTGAAGGCAGGATTACCTTCAAAAATAACACTTTTCTGTTCGCTCCCATGGAACGCGCCGCTTTTACCATATTAGGCTCGACGCCTTTGGTCCCCGCGATGGTGTTGAACAGCAGCGGCCAGCCGGCCACCCAGAAGATGACGGAGATTTTTTGAAAATTGCCGACCCCGAAAAAGATCATAAATATCGGGAAAAGAGCAAAGGGATTCAGCTTTTCCAGCATTCTTAAAAAGGGCAGCAAGGCCCTCTCAAAGGTCTTAAAAAAGGTTCCGAGAAAAAAGCCCGCGGGTATGGCGACCACCACTGCCAGCAAAAAACCGGCGCCCG
>DHAA01000119.1 GCA_002397275.1 Thermacetogenium sp. UBA4966
GAAAAAAGTCGCCGGTCCGAGTCTATTAGTGAGAGTGGTAAAAACTCTAGTTATTCTTGGACTTTTGGGCGCAGCACAGCCTCCGATTCAAACCTTACTAAGTCGGTTAATTACCAGACAGTTGAAGATTTCGTCTTTCCGTATGATTTCTTCCGGCAGCAGCTGCGGATTTTAACTGGCGTGGCCTTTTACTATTTAGGCAATCCGATTGGTTCAATCGAGCAAGACATTCATTGTTCGGTACTACACTTAATCCCTTACGACCAGCTGCCACTGAAACCCATCAAAGCACTGCATCGTGATGCAAAAGGTTCAGTTAGCGATAAAACAGCGGCAGCTGCACAAGAGGATGCAACAATCAAATCTTCTGTTGCTGGTCCGCCAGAGCGCACCGTTGAAAAAGAACTTAAAGAACCGGAACGGGAACTGGAACAAAAAGAAGCTGAATTCGATAACAGCCAAGACGTATCGAAAGAATTCACTGAACCCGTTGAAATTACTCCTGTTGTATTTAGTTCTGAAATAGAACCTGGCCTTGGCCCGGAGGGCGAACAAACGCTTAAACCGAAGCCGGAAGGCGGAACGCCCAAAAAGCATGAAGAAATTGAACGAGAGTTTGATGACTTTTGGGATAAATGATGTCTTGAGAGAATGGGGGATGCGAGTAGTGAAAGTGAAAGAGCTTATTAAGAAGCTTAGTGAATGCGACCAAGAGCTCGAAGTGATTTGCTATACGGAAGACACCAATTTGGTAGCAAAGCAGCACCAATTTTCCATATTCCTTATTGAAGATGTTAATATGTCAGAAGCCGAAAAACGCAGAGGTGATGATCAAGTTCCCACATTGAAATTTGGGAGAGGCCCTTATTCAAAAAAGATGGTATTCCTTGATGTCACGTCCGAATTTTGAAGATAAAGAAATTGCCGTTTGAAATAGTTGCGAAAAGAACGCTTAAATCTTAGTGAAGGATTGAATAGTATGCTCTTGAAAGAACCAAAGGCATTTGAGGCTCTCGTTTTTACTAAAGTAGCAAACGGTTCAGAAGAAGATGTAGAAGAACCCAGACCATTTCGTGGGGTTATAAACATTGGCGAATGTGTTCAGGTTGGGCAATTGTCTGAGGAAACATTTCAAGCAATATTAAAAGGGTGCATTGCTCCTGGAGTTAACATGGAAAAAGAGCATGTCAACAAACGCGAGCAGATATATAGTTTTATTGATATTTTCCCTTGTTTTTTCAAGCGCGAAGGGGACAAACGGTTAATTCAATGTATGGCTTTATCACGATTGGTTTTCCCAACAAGTTTATCTACTGATTTCTATTGTTACATTGAAACTGAAGGTGCTAGACAGAATATCTACCCTCGTAATAGTGGGCTTGGCACAAACGCCTTTTGTGGAGAGAATCGAGACTTTTTGACCAACAAAGAGATGGAGGATCTAAAGATAGTATGCGAGAGTTATTGGAAACTTCCACTAACTGGTCGCCTTGGTAATGCTTTGTGGTATCACGAGTATCTTTCGTATTTACAACATAGCTCTGTGAGATGCTCTTTGGCTGTTACTGGATTAGAAAGTTTGATTCATACCTGCAAAGGTTATTCCAGGAAGCAGTTTGTAGATCGGATTCAACAACTGTCCCAGGCTGTTGGATCTGGCAATCTCCCAGAAAAAGACGCTGAAGAAATGTATGAAATGCGATGTGGTATTGTTCACGGAAACAGCATGGGCGGGGTCGGTGAAAAAAAGCTACCACTTTTAAATAAAATGGAGGAAGTTTTGAGACTTTCGTTGCGTAAAAGCATTATAGATCCGGATTTTGCTGCGATTTTCCAGAATGGAGAAAGCATTCAAAGACAATGGCCGGTAAGTATAAAGGGAGGAAAGAAATGTGGCAACTCTCGTCCTCGCTGAAAAACCTTCGGTCGGTCGTGACTTAGCCGCCGTGCTCGGATGCAGCGAAGCAGGGAAGGGATACCTTGAAGGATCAGATTATATTGTTACCTGGGCGATAGGGCATCTGGTCGGACTAGCCGATCCGGAACACTACGATGAGAAGTTTAAAACCTGGGATCCGGCGCACTTGCCGATCATGCCGGAGACAATGCGTCTCGTGGTGTTGCCGGGCACCAAAGAGCAGTTTTATATTATCAAAAAGCTGATGCAGCGTCCCGATATTGGCAGTCTGGTGGTTGCCACAGATGCCGGTCGGGAAGGGGAGCTCATTGCCCGGTATATCATGACATTGGCCGGCTGGCGCAAGCCATTTACCCGGCTTTGGATTTCGTCTCTCACTGAAGAAGCCATTCGCGATGGATTTAAGGCACTGCGTCCTGGCCAGGGATATGACCGCTTGTACAAGGCGGCAGCCGCACGGTCAGAAGCTGACTGGCTGGTCGGGATGAACGGCACCCGGGCTTATACGACTAAATTCCGCACTCTCTTAACGGTTGGCCGTGTCCAGACTCCGACTTTGGCCATGATCGTCAAACGGGAAAAGGAAATTGAAACGCACGTTCCCAAGCCCTTTTGGATTTTAACCATTGACCTTGGCAAATTCCAGGCAAAATGGTTTGATCCCACTTCGAAAGACACCAAGATTCTGGACAAGCAGCAGGCAGAGCGGATTCAAAAACAAGTAACCGGCGCTTTGGCTGAAGTAACAGATGTAACTGCCGAAGAAAAGCAGCGGCCCCATCCGCTGCTGTATGATCTTACCGAGCTGCAAAGGGAGGCCAACCGGTATTTTGGATTCACGGCCAAGAAAACTTTAGGCGTCGCCCAGGATCTTTATGAAAAACATAAACTAGTCACTTACCCGCGTACCGACAGCCGACATATATCAAGTGATATGGTCTCCACCTTACCCGAACGGCTGCGTGTGCTGACAACTGGATCCTATGGTAATATAGCGCAGCTGCTGCTTGAGAAAACGCCGGCGCTTGATAAACGAACCGTTGACGATACGAAAATCAGCGACCATCACGCCATTATTCCTACCAACAAACCCGCGCCAGCCGATTTACCCGCTGATGCTGCCAAGGTATATGATCTTGTGGCCAGGCGTTTTTTGGCGCAATTTTTGGAAGCCGAAGTCAAAGAAAATACCAGGGTAGAATTAAAAGCAAATGGCGAGCTGTTCGAGGCCACCGGATCGATTGTGAAAGAAGCGGGCTGGTCGGCTGTTTATAGGGGTTTAAAGGCTGATGATGAAAAAGACGAAACTACCTTGCCGCTGATCCAGATGGGGGAACGCTATCCGATATTAAAAGTGAACCTCAAAGCGGATCAGACTAAGCCGCCGGCACGTTATAATGACGC
>DHAA01000157.1 GCA_002397275.1 Thermacetogenium sp. UBA4966
ACTAGCATTAACATACCACCCCTACCGCCTAATGTCAATAGCAGGATAAATAGCTCAGGACCAGATCGGAGGTATTTATCCTGCTATTGACATTAGGCGGTAGTGGTGGTATGTTAATGCTAGTACTTAGCACTCCCCTAATAAGAGTGCTAATTGCCAGGGGTGGTGAAACCGGTGGGTTTAAATACAAGGAAACAACAGGTTTTGGAAGCTATAGTGGAAAGCCATATTATCACGGCGGAACCGGTGAGTTCCCGCAGTATCGCCCGCAAGTACCGGTTAGGAGTCAGTCCGGCAACAATTCGTAATGAAATGTCAGATTTAGAAGAAATGGGGCTTATCGAGCAGCCGCATACCTCGGCGGGACGGGTGCCTTCACAACCGGGCTACCGTTATTATGTAGATAGGCTGATGAAGAAGATCAATCTTACCTCCCGGGAGGAAAGGATTGCGCGGGCGCTCTTCGCCCAAAAGGCCAAGGTTTTGGCTAATGTTATTCAGAGTACAATCAAAACTGTGACGCAGCTGACAGATTACCTGGTCTTGCTCTCAGGACCTCAACTGGAGAATGCGGCTTTGAAGACGATTAAAACCATCCCTCTGACCCCTGACGAGGCACTGGTAGTGATCGTGACGGAAACCGGGTGGGTAGAGAGCAAGGTGGTAGATCTGCCTTCAGGGTTGGCTGCGGATGATCTTGAGTATATTGAAAATGTTCTTAATACTTATTTCAGAGGGCTGACATTTCCTCAAATTTCTCGTACAATTTTAAATAACGTCTATGATAAATTGATCAAGCAGAGGCAGGTTCTTGATCGGATCATGGAAGTTGTGGAAGCTTTGCTCCAGGAAAATGAAGATGAGGTTATTTATCTGGGAGGAGCGCAAAATATACTTAAACAGCCTGAATACACCGATATTGCAGCGGTGCGCAACCTGATGAGTTTTATAGAAGACGAGGGTATACTGCGCAGGATTCTTCATAAAACCAACCCCCGTAAAGTGACCGTCATGATCGGCAGGGAAATCAATTACGATCCGGCGGCGGGATACAGCGTAGTCAGCTCCGTTTATAGTATCGGCGGCAATGTCGTGGGGACGATCGGCCTTTTGGGCCCTATGAGGATGGATTACGCCAGAGCAATGGCTGTTGTCGAATATACGACCGGCATTCTCTCGGATGTTCTGTCCGGGGATGCGTTTTTTTGAAAATTTTTGGCGAGGGTAAGCGAACGATTGCCCCGCGCCGGCCTTTATAATAAGAAAGATGTTATTTCAAGGAGGGAATGGGTTGTTGGACAATGATCAAGAGATGCATGAGGATTCAGCCAAGGACAAAGGAGCAGAGGGGACGGCTGAGGCTGAAACGCTCTCCGCAGATGAATCCGGGCAGAAGGGTGAAGATAATCCCAATCTGGAAAGGGACTTCAATGAGCTGCAGCAGCGATTCCTGCGTCTGGCCGCTGATTTTGAAAACTATCGCCGCCGCACCCGACAGGAAAGCGCGGCAATACGCCGCACGGCTAATGAGCGGTTGTTGAGGGATCTGATCCCGATTATAGATAATTTTGAACGAGCTCTGGAGTCGGCGAAAAAAGACTTGCCCGACAATATAATCACAGGGATTGAGATGATCTACAGACAATTGGGTAATTTGCTGGTTCAAGAGGGTGTGGAGGCGATGGAATCGGTGGGTAAACCCTTTGATCCCAATTACCAGAATGCCTTTGAACGGGTTGAAACCACAGAATTTGATGAAGGCATCGTCACCGCGGAAGTACAGAAAGGATACCTCCTGCAGGGCAGTGTATTGCGGCCAGCCCTGGTTATAGTAGCAAAGAATCCGGAAACGGAAACAAATCCAAAATCAAATTCTTGTCAAGAGGGGGCAAATACAGATGAGTAAAGTAATCGGTATCGACCTGGGAACAACTAACTCTTGCGTAGCCATTATGGAGGGTGGGCAGCCCACTATTATTCCGACTCCGGAAGGCGCCCGTATTACCCCTTCGGTGGTTGCTTTCACACAAGACGGGGAGAGGCTTGTGGGGGAACTGGCCAAGAGACAGGCGGTCACAAACCCGGACCGCACTGTACGTTCTATTAAAAGAAAGATGGGGAGCAACTACACTGCGGATATAGATGGCCATAAATATACCCCGCAGGAAATATCGGCGATGCTTCTGCAGAAGCTTAAAGCGGATGCGGAGGCTTATTTGGGAGAAACCGTCACGCAGGCGGTAATTACGGTTCCCGCCTATTTCAGCGACAGCCAGCGCCAGGCTACCAAGGATGCGGGGCGCATCGCCGGTCTGGATGTACAGCGGATTATCAATGAACCGACCGCGGCTGCTCTGGCTTATGGTTTAGATAAAGATCAGGACCATACGGTCCTTGTCTATGACCTGGGCGGCGGTACTTTTGATGTTTCTATCCTGGAACTGGGCGGCGATGTTGTCGAGGTCAAGGCTACGAGCGGCAATAACTTCCTGGGTGGGGACGATTTCGACGAACGCATTATGGATTATATCATCGGTGAATTCAAAAAGAAAACGGGTATCGACCTGTCGAATGATAAAATGGCGGGGCAGCGGCTCAAGGAGGCTGCGGAGAAGGCCAAACATGAGCTTTCCGGCATTCCTCAGACAACGATCAGTCTGCCTTTTATCACAGCCACATCCGCCGGACCGCAGCACCTGGAGATGACCCTGACAAGGGCCAAGTTTGAGGATCTGATCTCCGACCTGGTGGAGAAGACGGTTGGCCCTATTAAGCAGGCCTTGACCGACGCCGGGCTGGAACCGCGTGACATCCACAAGGTTCTGTTGGTAGGCGGCTCTACCCGTGTGCCTCTTGTCCAGGAGATGATCAAGAGGGTACTGGAGAAGGAGCCGAGCAAGGGGATTAACCCGGACGAGGTAGTGGCTATGGGAGCGGCGATCCAGGGAGGCGTACTGTCCGGCGAGGTAAAAGACATCGTTTTGCTGGATGTCACACCCCTTTCCCTGGGGATAGAGACGCTGGGGAGTGTGATGACCAAGATCATCGAGCGCAATACCACGATCCCTACCTCCAAAAGCCAGATATTTTCAACGGCGGCCGACAATCAGACCAGCGTTGATATCCATGTTTTACAGGGTGAGCGGGCCATGGCCGGCGACAACAAAACACTGGGACGTTTTCAACTGGTGGGGATTCCGCCGGCGCCCAGAGGCGTGCCCCAGATCGAGGTTAAGTTTGATATTGATGTTAACGGGATCGTTCATGTATCGGCCAAGGATATGGGGACCGGCAAGGAACAGCAGATTACCCTAACCGCTTCTACAAACTTGAATGATTCGGAAATCGACGATATGGTGAAGAAGGCGGAGCAGTTCGCGGAGGAGGACAAAAAGCGGCGTGAAGAAGCGGAAGTGATCAACAAAGCGGACAGCATGGTCTATCAGTCGGAAAAAACGCTGCGCGACCTGGGCGACAAAGTAAGTTCGGAGGACAGAGACAAGATCAATAAAGCCAAAGATGAACTAAAGAAATCCCTTGAAGGCAAGGATCTTGAAGAGATAAAAGCAAAGACAGAGGAACTGACCAAGGTTATTTATGAAGCCACATCCAAAGTATACCAGCAGTCCGGTCAGGATGCAGCGGGGTCTGCGGGCGCCGCAGGTTCTGCAGATGCAGGAAACCCCGGCGGAGACGAGACCGTAGATGCCGACTACAAAGTTGTGGATGATGAAGATAAAGATAAAAATAAAGATAAATAAGGCGAACCGGACAGGTTCCGGAGGGTGAGAAGGATGGCTAAAAGGGACTATTACGAGGTTTTGGGTTTAGACCGTAATGCCTCGGAAGCTGAGATAAAAAAGGCTTACCGGAAGCTGGCTCGCCAATACCACCCCGACTTGAACCCTGATAACCAGGAGAAGGCCGCTGAAAAGTTTAAAGAGGTTCATGAGGCCTATGAGGTGCTGGGGAATAAGGAAAAGCGTAGTCGCTATGACCAGTTTGGCCACGCCGCTTTTGATGCGGGCGCGGGCGCCGGACCGGGTGGAGCGGGCTACAACTTCGGTAATTTCGGCGGTTTTGAAGATATTTTCGATGCTTTTTTCGGCGGGGGATTCGGCAGCCCCTTTGGCGGCAGGCAAAGCGGGGGATCGAGGCGCGGTCCGGACCTGCAGATGAATATAGAGCTTTCTTTTGAGGAGGCCGCCTTTGGTATCGAGCGAGAGGCGACTATCCAGCGCTGGGAAGACTGCGGTGAATGCGGCGGCTCCGGCGCTGCTCCTGGTACCAAGCCGGTTACCTGTTATAAATGCGGGGGAACAGGACAGGTGCGCGTCACCCAGAATATTGCCTTCGGACAGTTTTCTACAGTGACCACCTGCGATAACTGCCATGGCACTGGAAAAACTATCGAAAAGCCTTGCAGCGCCTGTCACGGCAAGGGGAAGGTGCGCCGTCCGCGCAAGGTGAGCATCAAGGTGCCTGCGGGTGTGGACAATAATTCCGCTCTGCGCCTGTCCGGAGAAGGGGAATTGGGGACACAGGGCGGCCCTCCCGGCGATCTGATCGTACGCATCCGGGTGCGCCCCCACAAGCTGTTTAAAAGAGAGAAGGATCATGTGGTAATGGACGTTCCCATCTCTTTTGTTCAGGCGGCTCTGGGCGACGAGATTGAAATACCCACGCTGGATGGGAAGACAAAATTCAAAATACCGGAAGGGACGCAGCCCAACGCGGTATTCCACCTGCGCGGCAAGGGGATCCCCCATCTCCAGGGATACGGCAGGGGGGATCAGATCCTTAATGTCAAGGTGGTGATCCCCACCAAACTGACTGAAAAGCAAAAAGAGATGCTCCATAAATTTGATACTACCGTGCAGGCAGATCAGTACCAAAACCGCAAGGGTTTTTTTGAAAAAATGAAGGACGCCTTTATGGGCGGCTAATGGCAGGCGGCTGCTCGCTGGAAAAGGATAAGGAAATGGCAAGGATGGCTTCTTGGATTCACTCAGCCAAAGGGGCGCTGAGAAGAGCAATTCGCATTACTTCTATAATCAATGCCTGCGCCCCTCTGCTGGGGCAATAAGGCCATCGCCAGCAGTAATCTGCGCTTGGTGCCCCCAGATAATTTTTTAGTGCGCTGATGATAATACTGCGCCAGATCGTATCTTTCCAGATACTGCTTCAGGTCGATATTTTTCAATCCGAATATCTCAGCCACCAATTCCATCTCTTCGTTAACATAACAGCATTTCCTTAACGAATTTTGCTGCGAAAGGAACCCCAACGACTTCTTCGATTCCAATGAACCAGGACGCTGCTCTCCGATCCGGACCTCTCCTCCTGATTGTTTCCTCAAACCGATGATTATCTCCAGCAAGGTGGTTTTTCCTGATCCGTTAGGTCCGGCAATTAGATAAATGCCCGGCTTTTTAAATTCCATATTGATGTTTTCTAAAACAGCATGATTTCCGTAACACTTTCTTAATCCCTTAATGATTACTTCCACATTGAAATCTCCTAACTTGTCTTTGCTTATATTCAAATTGAACGGCTTGTTAGTTATTATGTTAATAATAATTTTATAGTGGGTGCGGCTTTATTTATTTTATTTTTACAAACAAATAGAACTCAGCGTTTTTGGAGTTGATTTCTCTGCTCGCGCTGTTTTCATTGCCGGATATATCCAAAAAGACAAATTTCACTTTTACCTTTTCATTCTCATCAACCAGGGTCATCTCTTCGGCAGCGAGGGCGTTTTCTTTCCCGGTCGCTTTGTGTTTATCCAACAGCAGTTTGATAAATGGCTTCAGGTTCTTTTCATAAAGCAGTTCCCCATCCTGATCGCTTAGTCTGACAACGCATGACTCTCTGTCATAATCTGCTTGCGGAGCACTGCCTGCCGTTACGCCGTTATATAGGTTTCTAGTATCAAACATAAAGTCGTATTCTTTGACGTCTACTGCGGCTGCCAAATGTTTATTAATAAAATAATAGAATTCATCGGAAGACCCTGATTTGAAGCCCTCAAATGGAAAACCGAAAACGCTTTCCATATCGTCAAGCTGAAAGTCCGTTGGGAGATATTTTGCCTCCTGCAGGGTGTGATCCCGGTTAAAATAAGCTAATTTGTCGTTTATTTCTTGTTTGTCTTCTTCAGTGATGCCGGGGGGCGCCTTCTGGATTTCCCCATCCTGAAGCATGTCGTTCCTGACGAGGATTGCTTCTAACCTGTTATTTTGGCTGACTACGGAAATGGAATAGCTGCTCCACGGGCCGAATACAGAGAGCAGAGCTATGACGGCAAGGGTAACGGGAAGGATGATGTTGGAGCGCTTCTTAATAAAGGCGAAGTAGAGCATCATGGCGAAAACCCAGATTGCGAGCGCCAGGACATAATACCTGTTCTCAGTAACTCCGTAGGCATTGACCCTGATCCACACGGAAACGAACATCATGATTAAGACGGGCAGCATGGCTTTGGGCATCCATCTCAAAAAGCCTTTCGCCCATTTGTCTTCATCCTGGAGCGGGGTGATCAGCAACAACACGATGGCGACGATGACCGCAGGCCAGAGCACCAGATGTGAAACCAGGCCGACCGGCCATTCTCTGATCACGATTATTTTGATGAAATAAATGCAGAGGATAGTTGTATATGCCGTCAGCAGAGGCATTACTATATATAAAAGCAGTATTTTGAGCAGTTTTGAATATTCTTGTTTAAGCAGGCTGTCTTTCCTCGGGATAGCAGCCAGGAAATGGGCGGGAGCAAAAACGCAGGCGACGATGATCGCGGTATAGGTATATATATTACTGATAAAATGAACTCCAAGCAGTTGGTTTAAGGCCATGATAATCGCGGCGAGTCCCACATAGAGCACGATAGAGTAAATTATTGTTATGAAAAAGCCCGAGCCGATCTTGATGATATACATTTCAAAATGTTCTTTACGGGGCAGATAGGGTATGAAAAGGAAGCCCAGATATAAGGCAAGGCTTACCGCCGTATATCTTGTTATGGAAACCATATTCACTTCGTTTAAAAGGAGAAAATAATATAAAAGCAGCACCAGGCTACTCGCTGCAAACAATCCAATAAGCTCAGCTTTTTTTTCTATGTCCATCCTCTCGCAAAAAAGCTTGATGCATAAAGAAAGCGGAATTCCGAGAGCAAAAATCATCGTTAACCTGGTCAGGGTTTCTATGTGAACGGTATTATTCATGTTATGCCGTTCCGAAATGATGATCAGCATTACCGCTACGGCCGTTGACAGGATGATGGTTATAGGAAACCTCTTCAGACTTTCAGAAAGGCCGAGCAAAATGTTATTCACAGCATCCTTAAATTTCATGGCAGTCTCCTTTTTTGATCCGAACCGGCGCCGGCGCCTTTCGTCTATTTGGATATTCATATGGCGGATGGCAGACGCCGCTTTATTATCAAACGGCCATCCTTTTCCGGTCACTGATTTCGGCCTGCTTGGATTAAGGCAGTTACCCGGATTGCATCCTGAAGCCACAACCGACTGTTTCGGATCTGATTAGTGATGAGTCAAATATCTGTCACGCGACCGGCGTCTGGGCTCCGATTTTATCTGAGTTCTTCATTGAGCTGTTGTTCCCTTCTTTTACCGCATTAATTATTCTCTTTGTTTTACTGTGGGCTTGTACCTCTATACAATATGCGTTTGCTTTGCCGCCCTATTCCAAACTGCCCGCTTGTCCGTCTGCTTATCATTTTGCCATGGGTGAAAGCCGCATGGAATTTTTGTATAATATAAAAGAATGTCTGAGGCTGAGAACAGCCATATCTTGATCGATAGAAAGGAGACGCCGGGTGCACAGATTTTATTTGCCTGCTTTGCCTCGCGATGCCGCTGATTTTCCCCTTTCCCGCGGGGACGCCAGGAAGATACTCAGGGTTTTGAAGCTTGACAGGGGTGATGAGGTCTGGCTGTGGGATGAGGAAGGCAGAGAGTACCGGGCGGTGATCACGAAAACAGCAGGGATGTCGGTCTATGTCCGGGTGCTGGAGGAGCGCGGCAGGGATGTGGAGTCTCCCCTGCGCCTGGCGCTTGTTCAGGGGATACCGAAAGGTGATAAGTTCGAATTTATTATTCAGAAGGCAACAGAGTTAGGTGTATGGAGGATCTATCCTGCTGTCACAGAGCGCACTGTGGTGCGTATCCCCGCGGAACGGCGGGAATCCCGGCTGAGACGCTGGCAGGCGGTGGCCCGGGAGGCCGCCAGGCAGTGCGGGCGGGTACAGATTCCTCAGGTAATGCCGGCTGCTCCTTTGGATGAAATTTTGACCTGTGATCATGACCCGGCTGCTCACCGCATGTTTCTCTGGGAGCGGGAGACAGGGGATAACAGCTTGAAGGGATACCTGCTCAGCCGCGCACAATCCCCGGCGGCGCCTGTCTATGTATTTGTCGGCCCTGAGGGCGGTTTTAGCGCTCGAGAGGCAGAGTTGGCCAGGTCTTGCGGTTGTGCCGCGGTAACCCTGGGCTCCCGCATCCTGCGCACAGAAACCGCTGCGCTGATTGGGCTGAGTCTGATCTTATATGAATGGGGTGATCTGGGTGGCTGAATGCCGGGGAAGGGTGGCCTTCCATACCCTGGGCTGCAAGGTTAACCAGGAGGAAACCGCGTCCTTGATGGAGATGTTCCGCAAGCGCGGCTTTCAGCCGGTTGATTTTAAAAGCCCTGCCGATATATATATCGTTAATACATGCACCGTGACCCATACCGCGGATCAGAAGTCCAGGCAGATGATTCGCCGCGCCGTTTCCAGGCAGCCTGACGCCCTGGTCGTCGTCCTGGGGTGTTACTCTCAGGTATCTTCACAGGATGTGCTTGCCATACCCGGAGTGGATCTGGTGGCGGGGACGAAAGGGCGTGCAGAAGTGGTAGATCTGGTCGAGGACCTCCTGGAGAAAAGAAGGGCAGGGGCGCCTCGCAAAGAGGTCGACGCTGTTCGTTCTCTGCGGAATGATATGGAATTCGAGCAGCTCCCTCTCCCGGATAACCCCCTGCGCACAAGGGCTTTTCTTAAAATAGAGGATGGGTGCGATCAATACTGTTCCTATTGTATTATTCCTTATGCCAGGGGTCCTGTAAGAAGCCTTTTACCGCAATTGGTCAAAAAGCAGCTGGGTGAGCTTATCCGCGCCGGATACCGTGAAGTTGTGCTCACCGGTGTGCATACCTCCGCCTATGGCAAGGATCTGGCAGGGGGGATCAACCTGGCGTCGTTGCTGCGTGAGCTAACCGCCTTTCCCGGAGAGTTCCGCATCAGGCTGAGTTCTGTGGAACCTGCAGATGTATCGGAAGAACTGCTGGAAGTCATGGCATCATCCTCCCGCATCTGCCGTCATCTCCACATACCTCTGCAGTCGGGTGATGATCAAATTCTGGAATTGATGCAGAGGCCATATACTGCCGGGGACTACAGGGAACTCTTCCTGAAGGCGGCAGGGATGATTCCGGGGCTGGCTGTGACCTCAGATGTGATGGCGGGGTTCCCTGGGGAAACGGAGCGGCACTTCGCCAATACCTATGATTTTATCGCTGCCCTCCCTTTTAGAGATCTCCATATTTTTAAATACTCGCCCCGTACCGGGACTCCGGCGGCAGAGATGCCCGGGCAGGTGAAGCCGGGGGATAAGGAGCAGCGGAGCAGGAGACTGCGGGAACTGGCCGAGGTCCAAGCCAGGGCTTTCGCCGAAGGCGCCCTCGGAGAAACGCTGCAGGTATTGGCGGAGGGGTCTTCCCGGAAAAGGCCTGGCCAATGGCAGGGAATCACCGATAACTACCTGCGCGTGGTCTTTCCCTCCCAAGATAGAGGGTTGCGCGGCGCGCTGCTGCCGGTAAAAATAATTGGTATGGGGCAAGGGGACCTGCTCATCGGTGAAATAGCTTGATAATAAGGCCTCAAAGTGAATAGTACTACAGCGTAGTTTAACCATAGTTCCTTGACAACCCTTGCGATTGTGCCTGTTGCCAACTTTCTTTTCTCATCTCAGATCGATATGCCTTTCCTTAAACGACATTAAGCGTGCATTGAGTGAAAGTGATCGCTGTAGTAATAGTAACTTTTTATTAATATTTTAAAAAAACATTTACAATATATTGACTTTCAAGCTATGATAGCCTAATATATCATTATTAGATATATCATTTAATGATATAGAGAGGTAGTTATGCTTGGCCCGAAAAAATTCATTTGAGAATAAGCAACTAACCGATACGACTTATTTCATTTTACTTTGTCTTACAGAACCATCTCATGGGTATGCGCTTATGGGCAAGATACGGGATGTTTCGTCCGGAGGTTTTATTGTTGGCCCTGCTAGCATGTATACAAATCTTAAGAAGTTGCTAGATGCTGGCTTGGTGGAAATTATTAAGTCCGATAAAAAAATATACCGCTTGACACAAAAGGGGGCAGAGTTTCTTTTAAGTGAGTACGAGCGTAGGCGAAAGATCGTCCAGCAGAGCGAAAGCATAATAAAGAGATTGAGAGGTGAATAATCTGCATGAGTTCTTCTGAAACAAAAAAGCTGATTCATTGGGGCTGGATTACAGGCGAAGAACGCATGCTTCGCGAACTAGAAAGATACGCTAAGGAAGGGTGGTTTCTACGTAAATGCACAATGTATCATCTTATTCTTGAAAAAGGTAATCCAAAGGAACTCCAATATACTGTCGATTTACCCAAAATTGAAAAAGACGGCGAAGATGAGTATTTACAGTATTTCAAAGAAACAGGATGGGAACTTGCCTGTAATAACAACGGGTACTACGTCTTCTACGCGGGGAAGGACGCTTCACCAATACACACGGACAAGGAACTTCTCCACCAACTTCGAAAAGGACGACTAAAGGTAATAATGCCACTTACAATTCTATTTCTCATTGTTACAATCGGGTTTGTAGTTTTTAGTCCTATGTCGATGTCCTCAATGCAAGAAATAATTTATACGCTACTTGCAGGGATCTCAGGTGGCCTTTTAGGACTTTTTGGGATGATTTGTGTAACGCTTTTGCGAATTCAAAACCATTTTTGAAGGCTATTAGCATAAATTTAAATTATAAATAATGCTTTCATCATGCAGCATTTTAGGAGTGAATATATTGTATAAGAAAGTTTGGAAATTTTTTTCGTCAACGAGCGAAGAAGAAGCATTTCTTAATAAAATGGCAAAAGATGGGTATATGGTCAAGAATAAAAGAGGCCATACATTTTATTTTGAAAAATGCGAAAAAAATCGAGAAATCATTTATAAAGTATATTTCCGACTATTTAAAAGGAAAGGGGAATTTGATGAATATGTGGACTTATGTAAGGCTTCGGGGTGGGAGTTGATATATGGGTCTTGCTACAATGGTGTTCTATGTTTTCTTCGTCTCAGTAAAGAAAATTACCCAAATGATGTTTTCCCTGACGAAGTCTCCCGTATAGACGTAATTAAGAAAAAACAGCAAGGATATTTTTTTATCATATCATTCTATATCATTTCTATTTTGTTTATTATAACTGCTTCACAGTTTGATAAAAGGTTAGCGAATATAACTATATTTATTTGGCCTTTGTTAATTGTATTATTAATTGCATTTGTATTTTTAGCGATTAAAAATAATCTGGCTACTCCCAAAAAGGGATGAAACTGCTAGTGGAAAGAGCAGATCACTTTATATCAACATTTAGAGAGGAGGTGATATTAAGATGACCAAAAAATGGAATGGTATTACAGATAACCCTGCTGGCGAAATTTTTCATGAACTGAGCGTCGATGAAATGGTATAGTGACAATACGACCTCATCTAAGACTTCAACCGTTAACCAATATCATCAAGTCCCACCCATTGTGCATAGTGTTGATAGTGTGGATATAGTAAAAACTCCCCAGCATGTACACCGGAAACCGGAATAAGCACTGGGGAGAAATCACATTAAAATATTCTTCATTTTTAAAAAACTGAACCTAAGATGATATGGAATTATGGTATTATGAATTAGCCGTGTGATCATTAGGCTCCAAAGTGAATAAATACTCTTTTTATGGTACGATAAGAAAGGTTTAGTATTTAAAAGAAGAGGAGGCAAATTAATTGTCCGACTGTATCTTCTGCAAGATCGCCAAGCACGAGCTCGGTTCTGCCGCAGTCTACGAAGACAACGACTTCTTTGCTTTCCAGGATATCAACCCGGCGGCGCCGGCACATGTGCTCCTCATCCCCAAAAAACACGTCGTTTCCCTGCTCGATCAAGGGGCTGAAGAGGATCTGTTAGGGAAAATGATGGCCCTGGTTCCTCGCTTGGCAAAAAAATTAGGAATTGCCGACGACGGCTTCCGGATGGTGATCAACACAGGCCGCAATGGCGGACAGACCGTTGAGCACCTGCATATCCACATCCTGGGCGGGCGTGCCCTGCAGTGGCCTCCGGGTTAAACTCTGATTTGTGGATCAGCACAAGGGATTATGGTCCCCGGCGCCGTTGCTTAAGCTATGATTTAATATGATTGGTGATTTAATGCAAGATCAGCTGATAGAAATCTACAATGAACTATGCGCACACTTCGGCCCCCGGCACTGGTGGCCTGCGGACAGTTCTTTTGAAATGATCATCGGGGCGGTTCTGACCCAGAACGTATCCTGGAGCAGCGCCGCCGCGGCTATCGAGAACCTTAAAATGGAGCGAATCCTTTCTGTAGAAGGGATCCTTTCCTGTGATCCGGTGAATCTGGCCGCGCTGGTCCGGCCGGCTCGCTATCACAACCAGAAGGCGAAGAAGCTGCAGTCCTTTTGCCGGGTGCTCTCCGGGGAGTTCAGCGGGGACCTTGATTTATTTCTTTCCCAGGAAATAGATGTACTGCGTGAGCGCCTGCTGAACATCTACGGTATCGGTCCTGAAACTGCAGACTGCATTATCCTCTACGCCGCGGAAAAACCTATCTTCGTCGTTGACGCCTATACCAGGAGGATCTTCTCCCGTTTGGGGTTTTTCCCGGAAACGAGAAGCTACCGGGAGATGCAGCGTTTCTTTATGGAAAATCTCCCCCTTGATGTTAACCTCTTTAATGAATACCACGCCCAGATCGACGCCCTGGGGCATCATACCTGTCTGAAAAGCAGGCCTCGCTGTGGGGAGTGTCCTGTGGCAGACCGTTGCCCCGGCATGCAAGCCAGGGAAATTCCTATGAAGGACGCCTGCGGCGCCGGCGCGACATCAGAGGGCGAATAAGAAAGCCCGGCCTACTAAACCGGCCCGGCTTTCTTAGCGCCCTTTTGTATGGTCGACATACGTGACTTTTTTAACTATGCTCTCTTTTTGGCCTTCTTTTTGGATTCCCAAATTTCGTCCGCTGTTTTTCCCCAATCAGCTGCACGCTGGTCGAGGAAGCTGGAGAGTTCTTCTGTCAATAGGTTATCTGCCCCTTCATGTGTGGGGCGGGCATTGTTGTTCTTGATCATCTGGCGCAGTTGATCCGGCATATCGATGATCGGGCAGGGGCGCAGATAATTGTCCGAGAAGGGCTGGCGACGCTGGTATTCTCTGAAGAAGGGGCTTCCCAGCACTTCTTTCAGGCTTTTATCCCTGATGTTGTCCACTGCGAAGTGTACAAAGACGCAGGGCTCCACGTCTCCCCGGGGATTGATGTGGAAGAAGCTGTCTCCGCCTGCTATGCATCCGTTGGTCAGCTCGCCGTCGTTCCAGAAGTCCACATAGGTCATGATCTTGTTCTCTCGCAGGTAAGAGGCGCGTTGGTACAGATAGGCCCGCTGTTCAGGCAGAACCATCAAATCCGTATTCGGGGTGCGTCCGACAGGTATATAGTGGAAGGCCCACATATACCTAACTCCTTTATCCGTGAGGAAGTCGATAAACTCGTCGCTGGTAACCTCTTTATAATTATTTCTGGTGACTGTAATGGAAGCGCCGAAGAGAACGCCCCTTTCATGCATACGCTCCATAGCCGCCACTACCTTGTCGTAAGTTCCTTTTCCGCGGCGTTCGTCTGTTTTTTCCTGCCAGCCCTCGATGCTGACGCAGGGGGAGATGTTGCCGACCTTCTGCAGCCTCGCCGCTACCTGGTCGTCAATTTTGGTTCCGTTCGTATAGATCATAAATGCCTGCTCATCGTGTTTTTCCGCCATATCCAGCAGGTAGGGGTAAAGAAACGGCTCGCCCCCCGACATCACAACACCGAAAATACCCAGTTCTTTAGCCTCGTCCAAGATACGGTTCAGAAGCTCGGGCTCCAGCTGGTCATGCTTGGCATATTCTCCTGCCCAGCAGCCGGGGCATTTTAGATTGCAGGCGCTGGTGGGGTCGATCAATAGGGTAATCGGTACATGGATTCCCGTTTTCTCTTCCACCTGTTTTCGGCGTGAAGGCGACAGCAGCAAGGTGTTTATTACGAAATTGCATACCAGCCTGTCGCGCACCCCGCGGTCGATTTCCTGGAAAATACTATTGAAATACTTGCGGATAGACGGGTTTTCTTGGTACATTTTGAGCAGATTGCCGGCTAATTTTTTGTGATGTTCGATGGGCGTAATCTTTTGAAAAATTTTGATCAGGCGGGGTATATTAGCCTCCGGGTCACCTTCCAGATAATTCAAAATCTGCTTGAAAACACTCTCACCAATGTAGCGTTTGGCAAAACCAAAATTCAGTTTGCTTGCTATGCTTTTTCCCTTAGCCATTTGCTTTCCCTCCAGATATACATTGTGCACAATCAACCCCGATGCCTCAATCCAAAAAAACGCAAACGACAATTAAAAAAACGTTAATATGATGTCTCCATGCGGGCTTCTATACGGCGGCAAATGCTGCGATACCCTATCCCCACCTAGAAAACACATTAACTTATTATCTATATTATATTATTATGGGTATTATGTCAATTAA
>DHAA01000093.1 GCA_002397275.1 Thermacetogenium sp. UBA4966
AGAGGGAGAGACCGTCGCCCTGGTGGGAGATTCCGGAGTCGGCAAAACCACCTGCATCAACCTGCTGCAGCGTTTCTGGGATGTGCAGGAAGGGCGGATCGCCATCGATTCTGCAGACATCAGAGACCTTCCGCTGGAACAGCTGCGCACTTTGATCACCACGGTGCCCCAGGAAATCTATCTGTTCAACATGTCACTGCGGGACAATATACGCCTGGGGAAACCGGAGGCATCGGATGCGGAAGTGGAAGAAGCCGCCCGGGCGGCGCTGATTCACGACTTTATCCTGGGTCTTCCCGACGGCTATGACACCTCTGCCGGAGAACGGGGCTTACAGCTCTCCGGCGGGCAGAAGCAGCGGATCGCCATCGCCAGAGCCATTCTCAAAGACGCTCCGATCCTGATCCTGGATGAGGCCATGTCCAGCCTGGACACCGAGAACGAGAGACTGGTCCAGGCTTCCCTGAACAACCTGCGCCGGGGGAGGACCACCCTCATCGTAGCGCACCGGCTGTCCACCTTCCGGAACGCCGACAGACTGGTGGTCCTAAAAGACGGACGAGTTGAGGAAACTGGCAGCCATGAAGAATTAGTGCAGAAGAAAGGGTACTACTCCCGCTTTATCTACGTTCAGCAGAGAGACACCGGTGTCGCTTAAAAAAACGACGCCGGTGTTCCCTGCAGGCAACAGAGCAAACAGCCGTTGCAGAAGAGTTGCTATTTCTCTGTTTTTGCGGATAACAACAAATTTTTTTCCCTGGTAACCATATTTCCAGTATTCCAATCGGCGGCAACTGTTGCGATAGATATCCGGGGCCAGCCAAGGATGGCATTTCCATCACCTCTTCATTCCGTAGAGATATTTTGTTTCCGTTTTTTCCGCCCGGATCATGAAGGGCGGCATCGTACGATAGCGGACCATGCTGACCTCGCTCTGGATCTTCTCGCCGACATCCGCATCCACCAGGATATTTCCGAATCCGATATTCAACAGAACGGGTATATCCCACTGGGGGCGGCGGACGTTGCTGAAAAAAAGCTCTCCGGCGATCCTGTCGCCCTTTTCCTGATCAGCTTTGTCAAACTTCTTGAAACCCACCTTCTCCGCTTCCTCGTTGTCCCGCTCAAACTCCTCCCGCCACTTGTTGTCATACATCCACAGATAATAGTTGGCGTCGAATATCAGGAGCCGCCCCCCGCGTTTCAGGACCCTATACCAGGCCTGATAAGCTGCAGTGGGGTCATACAGGAGCCAGGTCACATTTCGGGTAAGAATGAGATCGAAGGTATTTTCTTTGAATGTCAGCTTATGGGCATCCATAAGGTGGAAGGAGACATCGAAGCCGGCTGTCCGCACATTGTTGCGGGCGGTCTCCAGCATGCTCTCGGTGCAGTCTATGGCCGTCACATGATGCCCCATCTCGGAAAGCAGCAGGGGGAAGAAGCCGGGACCGGTACCGATATCCAGCACCTCTAATCTATCTCCAGGAGGGCGGTTTTCCTCGATCAATTGCACCCAAGCCTCTTTTTGAACGCCATTCAATTCCTTTTGTATCGTCTCGTTATACCGTTCGTTGGCATTTTGCCAGTAGCTTTCTATGTTTTTTTGAATACACATGGGCTTCATCCTTCCTCAAATAAAAATAATTGAATTGTTCAGTTTACTTATTCACTATCAGTAACGGCAAAAGGTAAAGCAGCTTTCAGGATCACCCCACTTTGCTGTGTATCTTGCGCTGTGCATCTTGACGTTTATAATTGTTTAGATCAATGACCCTCGAGCATCCCGTCAGTGTGGAGGAACGGTGTGAAACAATCAATAAGGTCTTATCACTGTACTCATCATCCAAAGTTTTTAACAGCCCTTTTTCGTTGAGAACATCAAGGTTGCTTGTCGGCTCGTCCATAACTAATATATCCGGATCTCTCAGCATTGCCCGCGCGATACCTATGCGTTGGCGTTCGCCGCCGGAAAGCCTGCCGCCCATTTCTCCCATCTGGGTATCGTATCCCTCGGGCAGAGTCATGATAAAATCGTGTATATGCGCCCGTTTTGCCGAAGCCACTACCTCTTCTAATGTTGCCTCCTTTTTACCCACGGCGATATTGGCTGCAATCGTATCGTTAAAAATAAAGGTTTCCTGCTCCAGCATAGCTATACGCTCCCGGAGGCAGCCCAGCGATATTCTTTGCAGCGGTATGCCGTTAATACGTATCTCGCCGGAAGTCGGCTCCCAAAATCGCAGCAGCAACCTTATGATTGTCGATTTTCCTATACCGCTTTCCCCTGAAATTCCAAGTTTATCACCGGCATTAAGAGTGAGGCTAAACCCGCTCAACACATCGTCCCTCTCGGAGCTATAGCGGAATGTAACGTTGTCGAACTCAATTCTTTCGACTTTCTCTATTCTTGCAGGATTCTCAGCCTCAACCACCTCCGGCTGCATGTCCTCAAGCACAAAAACGCGCTCAGCCGCGGCATAGGCTTCCAGCAAAGAGGATATCACCGAAGTAAAAGACTGAGTGGATGAAAATGAGGCGGAAACCACAAAAGACAGAGCAATTACCCCGACAGGGTCATGAACTCCGGAAAGGGAAAGATAGGCGGCGGCTGAGATGACCGATATGCGGGCCAGATATATAAAAAAAGTAGGCGCCGATGTGACAATTTGCCGGTGCATGGTCAGCAAGCGCGTAACTTTGTTTACCTCGATTGTTTTTTCCTTTATCATATGGGCACGTCTTTGCCCAAAGCCAAATATCTGTATATCTTTTAGCCCCGTTACGCTTTCAATCGTAAGAGATTTGAGCTCTCCGATTCTCTGCCGGTAAGCCATGCCGATATTTCTTCCCGCTCTGATGGCAACGATCGGGATAACAATGCTTATTATGATATAGATGGGGAACAGGGCAAGAACAAACAATGGGTGATTAGAACCGGCAATGCAAAGAGTGACGGCAGGCAGGATTATGACTGTGAACAGCGGGCCTATCGTGTGAGCGAAAAATGTCTCGATGGTCTCTATATCCGAAATAGCCACCGAGAGGATATCCCCCTTTTGCCTGTCCATGAGACAAGCCGGCGCAAGTTTGGTCAATGTCTCGAAAATATTCACGCGCATATGGGATAACAGCTTATATGCAGCCGCATGAGAAACATAGCCTTCAATATACCTGCATGAGAAGATCATAACTGAGCAGAAAAACGTCAGCGCTCCCCATAATAATACGGAACCAATCTCAGTAAATCCCGCTCCGCGCATGATCATCATGGAGCCAAACCCCATCAGCCCTATATGCCCCAGATTGCCGAAAATGCTTGCCAGCGTGGAAACAGTAAGCGGTCCCCGCACAGGAGAAGCAACGGCGAAAAGGCGGCGCGTTATTGTTAACAAACCGTATTTTATTTTTTTCATTATGTCACCTCTCCATCTATGCCCTGAGCCTCTAAGATGGCCTGCTCAGATACCAATTTGGCGTAAATACCGTTTTGCTCCATGAGCTGGTCATGAGAGCCCCGCTCCGCCACTTCACCGCTGGACAAGACATATATTATATCTGCCTGACGTATTGTGGAAAGCCTATGGGAAATAATGATCAGGGTCCGTGTTTGAGAGAGTTCCCCGATACACGCCCAAATCTCGCGTTCACTGTCCATATCCACACTCGAGGTCGCTTCATCAAAAATAATATACTGTGCCTCGCTGAGCAGAACCCGGGCTATTCCAATCTTCTGGCGCTGTCCACCGGACAGCTTCGCCCCCCCGTCGCCGACATCGGTTTTTAGTCCGCAGGGCAGGCCTGCTACCCAGTCCTTCAAACGTACAAATTCCAGGGCCTCCAGCATTTCCGCGGAGGTTGCTTCAGGCTTCGCCACAAGCAGATTATCCTCAAGAGTGCCTGAAAAAATATTGACCTGCTGCGGGACCATAATTATCCTTTTACGAAGTTCGCTTGGCTGATAACAGGCATAGTCGGCCCCCTCGAAGCGTATTTGCCCGGCCGGAGGGTCAAAAAACCGCATCAAAATCCCCGCTATGGTGCTTTTCCCGCTTCCAGACTCCCCAACCAAGGCAGTTGTCTTGCCCTGTTCGATGTCTATTGATACATCGTTTAAAACACCATTGCGCTCCGCGTAAGAGTATTTGATGTTTTCCAGACGTATACCACGAAATCCGTCGGCTTCTCTGCTCTGTGCAAACGGTTTTGATGGTCTGCTTGTATCAATGTCCAATATTTCGGAAATATTCTGCGCTGCCGCCACCCCGGCAAGAGCTAAGTGCGACGCATGCATCAGAACGCGTACTGAGCTGAAAAAACCATAGCCAAGCATCAACACCAAAAGGGCGGATGTTAAAGATATACTTCCGTTCGACAACTGTAGGGTCACCATCAGAACAGCGATAACGACCGAGGAATAGATAACAAGATCAGAAAAAAGAAACGCCTTGCAATTTATCCGCATAATACCCATGATCTTCTGACAAAAGTCATCGGTTTTCGTCCTCATGACAGCGGTGCGCTCCTCATCTCTGCCAAAGAGCATAATGGTTGTTAACCCTTGTAAGCTTTCCAGGTAATATCCTGTCAAACTGCGAAAGCTATCCCAGTAGCTGTCCTTAAGTTTCTGCACAACGGAACTAAAAATATTGTTGGCCGGCACAAGCATTACAGATACGATCAACAGAAAAAGAGCAATAGAAAACGAGGCGTCCTTAAGCTTCCAGAAGAGATAAAAAGGCGCAACCACACAGTAGATCAGCCCAGGAAGGTATCTGCTGTAATAAATCTGCATCGATTCTATACCGTCCACCGCTGCCGCCACAGCATTCGTCGTGCCGATTTTTTCGATATTGCCGACATCAAGGAGTAGTATTTTGGAGAAGAATTGTTCACGCAATGTTATGCGTGCCTTTGCGGTACATCTATATTCAACGTCGCCGATCAAGACTTCGCTGACGAGTATCATAAGAGCCGCAATAAAAGCATTTATAACAGATGTCCCTAAATCAAT
>DHAA01000060.1 GCA_002397275.1 Thermacetogenium sp. UBA4966
TTTTATTTGCCTTTATATAAATACCGGTTTCAACAGAGATGTGTCTGATATTAAGGTTTGGTAAATTATAATTCACTGAACCTTAATGTAAGTATAATTAAAGCAGCCGGATGAGGAGGAATTTCTTATCTTCCCTATGTGGGATGGCTGGTTGAGCTTATTGCCATGTTGCTGACACTGGGCGCGCTTCTTTATCTGGCCTGGCGGCACTGGTTTCGGCGGCCTGCCGCGGCCTGAGGCTAATACCCGTACGCGGGCCAGATTTCATCCGCTATGCCGCGCAGCTGTTCTTTGTAATAATGGGGGTCTTGACAGGCGGCCTCAAAAATAAGACGCAGTTCCGGCCGGCGCCGTTGAATCGCCGCTCTCAGCTTGGATACCGCCGCCGGGTAGAAATTTAAGGGGTCGTAATCTACTTCCTGTACTCCGGCTTGCGCGGCCCCTTTCAGTATGGCGCTCAGGTTTTCTTCGCTGTCGCTGAGGCCGGGAACTACCGGGGCGATGAAAACCCAGGTCTTGACTCCAGCCGCGGCAAGGCGAGCGAGCGCCTGCAAGCGTTTTTCAGGGAGCGGGGCGCCCGGCTCAAGCAATTTTGCCGTAGAGGGATCTAAGGTGGTAATGGTTAAGCCCACTTTCACCTGCGGCAGCTCTTTCAGTATATCCAGGTCGCGCAGCACCAGATCGGATTTGGTGAGAATATTGACGGCCAAGCCGCTGTCCGCAAGCAGTTCCAGACAGGAGCGTGTAATGCGGTATTTTCGTTCCGGCGGCTGGTAGGGATCAGTTACGCTGCAAAGGATCACACAGCCCTGTTTGCTTCTGCGCAGAGACGCTTGCAGGCGCTCTGCGAAGTTCACCTTAACATGTACAAAAGAGCCCCACTCTTCGCTGATGTGACAAAATTTCTTCATAAAGCCGGCGTAGCAGTAAAGGCATCCATGGCTGCACCCTGTATAGGGGTTGAGACAGTAATCGATTCCGGGAATGCCACAGCGGTTCAAAGCGCTGCGGCATTCTTTTTCGGCGATCAGCACAAGGTTCCGCCCCCTTTCACAATGCTCGGTCATCCGCATACTTTATGTTAACATAACTGAATGAGGCATGGAAGATGCGGTTTGCTTCTATTGCCTGAACTTGCTTCCTTGGATAAGGAGCCGGCAGTAAGTGCGCGGCGAGGAAAAAGCTTCTCCTGGAGGAGTTTAGAGATGGGGCGGAGAATAAATGGTAATACGTTGCTACTTGCTACTTGATACTTACAGAGGTAATTGACCGTGAAACATATATTGTTCAGGCTGAAGGATATGTTTTTCCGCAGAGAGATGGATTTACGGGTCAAAATATTCAATGTGCTGGCCATTGCGGGGGTGCTTACCTGCACGACCATTTTTCTCACGGCGCTGTTCACGGGCGCGGGCCTGGTCAATCCGCTGACCTGTGCCGGCGCGGGGGCGCTTTCCCTGTTTTTGCTTCTCTACTCGGCTAAAAGCGGGCGCTATCGGTTTTGCTATATGGTCACCATCGTGGTCATCTTCCTTATTCTTTTCCCGGTCATGTTCTTCTCGGCCGGGGGGTACCACAGCGGAATGCCCTGCTTTTTTGTGTTCGCCGTAGTTTTTACGGTCTATATGCTGGACGGCGTTCTGGGCATCGTCATGTCCGTGCTGGAGATGCTGACCTATGCGGGGGTGTGCCTCTTCGCCTATTACAGGCCGCAGGGAGTAGTGACCCTGGACTCGGAACAGGCGCTGCTCGCCGATATCATAGCGGGTTTTATTACGGCCAGTCTCGTTCTGGGCGCCACAATGTACATTCAGTTCCGCATGTATCAGCATCAGCAGCGCCAACTGGAGCTGGCCCGGGCTGAGGCTGAGGAGGCCAGCCGGGCCAAAGGCAACTTTCTGGCCAAGATGAGCCACGAACTGCGCACTCCGATCAACGTCATCCTGGGTATGAACGAGATGATCCTGCGCTCCGCTCCTGCGGGGGAAATCGGGGAGTACAGCGCAAAAATCCGCAGTGCCGGCGATATGCTGCTGTCCATCATCAGCAACATCCTGGACATTACCAAGATCGAATCGGGGCGGCTGGAACTGGCGCAGCGTCCTTATCGGACGGCCGACCTAATATCTGAGCTTGCTATTCTGGGGCGAGAGCCCGCGCAAAAGAAGGGGCTGGCCTTCACGGTGGAGGCCGATGATAGCCTGCCTGCCGTTTTGTCGGGGGATGTGGCCTATATCCGGCAGATTGTCACCAACTTCCTCAGCAACGCCGTCAAGTATACCCGGCGGGGCCGGGTGATCCTGCGGGCGGGACAGAAACCGGGGCGCTCGCCGGGAACCATCCTGCTCTGTCTCTCGGTCGCCGATACCGGCGCCGGCATCAAAAGCGAACACCTGGACGGCCTGTTCGAGGCCTTTCGCCGCATCGACCTGCCTGTCTATGCGGGCATTGAGGGCGCCGGCCTGGGTCTGGCCATCGCTAAGGATCTCACCGAGCGGATGGGGGGGCATATTTTCGTCCAAAGCGTATATGGGGATGGTAGTACCTTCGGCGTGGAGCTGCCTCAGTGCGTGGAGGACGCCGCCCCGATGGGAGGCCGCAACTCGACAGAGATGCAGAGGGAGAGCGGAGAGCGCAGTTTCGTTGCCCCAGAGGGCCGGGTGCTGGTTGTGGACGACAGCAGAGAAAATCTGGATGTAGTAAAATTCCTGCTGGAACGTACTATGCTCCATATCGACACCGCCGGCAGCGGGAGGGAGGCCGTCGCCCTGGCCCGGGAGCGTCACTATCATGTCATCCTCATGGACTACATGATGCCGGAGATGGATGGTATCGCCGCGCTGGGCCTGCTCCAGGAGGAGAAACTGCTGGAGGGAACGTCCGTAGTGGCGCTTACGGCCAACGCGGTGGCCGGGACGGAGAAACAACTGCTGGGAGTGGGCTTTTCCGCTTATTTGGCCAAACCAGTTAAGTGGCAGGATCTGGAACAGACCCTGTGTTCATTCCTGCCGGAGTCTCTGGTGAGCAGGGCTGACCGCGGCGAGACAGGGATGGCGCTGTCCGGGGAACTGCGGCAGGAGCTGTCCGCAGCCTTGGCGGAGTGGGACATTGATCTGGATGAAGCCCTGCATTATCTCAGCGGTGATTTAAGGCAATACGGAAAGCTGGCGCAGCTTTCCATCCAGTGCTATCCCGCTCAGCGGTCCCGGATGGAACGTCTGCTGGCGCTGCAGGACTGGGAAAATCTAACTTTCGAGGTCCATTCACTGAGATCCGGAGCCCGCGGCCTGGGCGCTAGGGAACTGCACGATGTGGCCGCCCGCATGGAGAGGCGCTGCAGAGTGAATGACGCTGATTATCTCACCAGATCCGCACCCTTGCTCTTACTGGAATGGGAACGGGCGAACAGAGGCTTGCGGGAGTTATCCCGGCGCTTGCAGGAACTGTTTCCCCAAGCCGCGGCGCCAGGATTCCGCGGCGACGAGAGGGCGCGGCAGGCCTGCATAAAGCTGACCGCGGATGCCCTCAGGTCCAACATATGGCTGGATGCCGGAGAGGGCCTCCGCCGTCTTTTGGCGGATGAAGCCGACGAAAAAGGACGCCGGACCCTTTTACGGGTGCTGGATTCGGTGGAGAGCCTGCATTTTCGTCAGGCCGAGGACCTGTTCGCGTATTATCTGGAGGAAAGAAGGAGTGAGAATGACTGAGGAGAAAAGCCTTGTGTTGGTGGTGGACGACGATCCCCAACTCTTAAAGACCGCGGCCTTGCTCCTGAACGAGCGTTACACCGTCAGCCTTGCCGATTCCGGAGAGGCTGCGTTGGACCGCCTGCGCCGCGGTCTGCAGCCGGATCTGATCCTGTTGGATGTGGATATGCCGGGCATGAGCGGCTATGAGGTCATGTCTGCCCTGGAGAAGCTGACCGGCGCGGCGCATATCCCCGTGGTATTTCTGACCGGCCTCACCGAGGAAGCGGACGAGCTGCGCGGCCTCCGGTCGGGGGCGGTGGATTACATCAGAAAACCATTTTCCCGGGAAGTCCTCCTGGCTCGCATGGCGATGCATATCGAGAGAGGGAAACAACTGCGGGAACTGGGAAGGGCCGGCATGGGAGAGAAGCGGGAACAGCTTCTCCGGGAAACCCTCACCGAGACTGAGTGGAAGGTCGCCCAACTGCTGGCAGAGGGCTATAACGGAAAAGAAATCAGCGACAAACTCCATTACTCCTACAGCCATGTGAAAAAGCGCCTGGCCAGTATCCGGAAGAAGCTGGAGCTGGAGAGCAGCAGCGAGCTCAAACGCTTCCTGGCCGGGCAATAGAGATGATGTTAAGAGTGTCCCTCAGGGACACTCTTAACATCATACCAAGAAGCAGGATTATTGGTATTAATCGCAAATAGCTTTAGATACCAGGACTAATTCTAATATAATCAAATTGTCGAATTTTATTGTATTATGTTGGTTAATAATGCTAAAAAAGCTAGAAATTCTGCAGGGATTAAGTGGGGTTGAAATGAATTAATTAATTGAGTAGTCCCTGAAGATGAGAAGAGATGAGTTGATATGCGCCGGTTGTGACGAGTAGATGAATCATAGCCAAGGAGGAACCCTGTATGGAGTATCGTCTCTTGATCAGCAGCAATTCTGCGGAGTGGCGCGATTGTTTGGCCGCCGCGTTTGAGAGCCACAGTAAATTCCGTCTGCTAGGTACATTTTCTACCCCCGGGATTGTGGAAGCGGCAGCCAATCAGTACCCGGACATTATCCTCTGGGAAGTGAATGAAGGTGATCCCCTGCCGGTTATTTCCGAGATCAATGTCAAAAGCCCCTTATCCCGGCTGGTGATCGTGCTGCGCGACCCCGGCAAATACGATATGCAGGGATTAGTCGACTCCGGCATACGGGGCTGTCTTCCTGTCAGATTGCTGCCTCAGCAGATTGTGCGGGCGGTGGAACTGATTGTGGATGCCGGAGTCCTTTGTCTCCCTCGTTTCGGGCCGGAGTACAACGGCAGGAAAGATACCGTAGATATTTCATCCGTCATGGGGCTTCTCACCAAGAGAGAGCAGGATGTGCTGTCCATGTTGGGGAAGGGGAATACCAACCAGGAAATTTCCTCCGCCCTTTATATCTCCGAGTCTACGGTTAAATCACACCTGCGCAGCATCTTCCGCAAATTAGGGGTGCGCAAGCGCAGCGAAGCCCAGGCAATGGTGGCGCGGGCAAAAATTCCTGTTTAAACCTCACCATAGTTTGAATGTACCTGCCATCGACTAAGCCGGGAGGAGTAAGCCCGGCTTAGTTCTATTATTATTGCTCTTCGCACATCAGTTGCCTGTAATAAGCCGAAAATATTCTCTGGGCTTATTTTCCATTACTAATCCGCGCCTATTTTTAGAGTATTAGTATTCAACCTTTTTTAAACCTGACGGTCAATAGAAGATGAAAGAGCAGGTATGTTATGGTAAATGCAGTGATGAGTTTGCCCCATTTTTACGAGCGTACGATGAGCATCCATGAACGAGCTGAGTAGGGAAGGGAAGGTGAGCGCCGGCAGCAGACAACCAGCAGATGATTTTGACGGTTTATAGGTTGCGTATGACCCCATTTGCCAAATAATAATTTAAAGGAGGAAGATCACAAGTGAAAACCAAGAAAGTTATGATCCTGTGCTTAGTGACCGTGCTGGCTCTTTCCTTGATGGGCTTCGGTTTCGCCAAGTGGACCGATGGAGTGAACCTGGGAGCCAAGGTAGCGACCGGTAATGTGGGAGTGGCTATCCAGGGGATAAGCGTTAACGACCAAGGCGCCGACCCCCAATACTGCCTGGGGAATAATAATGAAGGCAAGGATGTTGCGAACATTAAATTTAAAAAAGTCGACAATAAAAATCTGAATGTGACGATCTCCAACGCTTATCCGTGGTATCAGCCGGGCTTTACCTTTCGCGTTAAGGGTACGGGCACCGTGCCTGTTAAGGTGGAAAAAATCAGCGTTAATAATGTAAGCGATCCCAAAGGGTTGCAAAATTATATCCAGTTGCTCAACTGGTCGATCCATGTAGTTAACCCGGCATCCAACGGCTTGGCGGCGGAAGACAGGACAATTGACTCAGGACAAAACACAACTTGGCTGGCTCTCCAAGATGCTCTGAAGTACATCCAGATTCATCGGAACGGCTATATTGACGTTACAGTGAACGCCGGTATTTTGGAACAGAAAGCTCCTTGCGACAATAACCTTGCTCCGCAAGACGCCACCATTTCCGGCAATGTCGCCATCGGCGTGGCTCAGTGGAATGAAGTTAACCAGCCGCAATAAATTATCATAACATAAATAATTGTTAAGAGAGGTGCGGGGAGCTCTTGAGCACCCCGCACCAATTTCTGTGAAGCCGGTTTCCTGCGGGAGGTGGTCTTGGATATGCGAAAACGATCTGTGTTTCTGCTGGTTTCACTGGTTTTAATCTTCTCTCTGGGCGTGATGGGCGCCGCCTATGCCCGCTGGTCGGATACGGTGCAGATTGCTTTTGACGTCGCCACAGGAAAGATGGCGGTGGGGATCAGGTGCGCGCAGGGGAGCTGCGAAGGTAAAGAGTGCGGTCAGCAAGAGCAGGAGAGCGCTCAGGCTGATCTGCAATGCATTGAGCAGCCCGCTGCTGCGGTCAGCTGTTCCGCGGGTCCGGTGGTATGCACTATCGGTTCGGTATCCTACAGCAAGTACGTGGATCTGACTGTCAAAACCGGGGGTACCCGCTGCAAACCCGTCGATCCCGGCGGCTGCATCCTGGAGCTCGGCAACGGGGGCACGCTGCCGGTCAGGATAAAGAATATTTCTCTAGACACTTTGTATAAAAAAGGCGGAGCGGTTTCTCTCGCCGAGTGGAGCATCGGCTTCCCCGGCGGCCCTCGCTCGGGAACAGGCCTGAAGCAGCTGCATAATGCTTTTACCGCGGCAGATTTTATCCTCGAGCCCGGGCAGAAGCTGACGCTCTCCCTGCGCTTTCAGGGTGAAGGCAAGCATGCTGAAGCCACATACAGGGTCAGAGTGGACAGCGCGCTGTGGAATAAGAGCTAAAGCGGAGCATAGTCAATACAGTCAATCAGCGGAAGGGAATTCCGTCCAGTTGTTATACTGATGCGGCGCTTACGACAACTGAGCCCGCGATGTAGTATTGTAAATGTAGTATTGTAGGAGATATCGGAGATCTGTTTTCAGCTTGGGGGGAGACTGCTGAACACAAGGGGATTGAGCGGAAAGATCGGCATAACAGCGGACTGGATTCTTGTTTTCCTGGCGGTTTGCCTTATCCCGCTGCTAAGCGAGTACCTTCTGCCGCGCCTGACGGGATGGTCGGGAGCGGCTTATCTTTCCAAACCTCTGGCTTGGCTGCTCATAGCGCTGTGCGCAGCTCTGCTTCCCAGGCAGAAAAGCGCCGGCAAACAGCGCCTGCGGCGGGTGCTGATCGGGATTGCCTGCGGCATAGCCCTCTCTCAGATCTACCTGATGGTCTTCGCCGGTTTTCTAGAGGGTTTCGGAAGGAGTCCTTATTCCTTCACCGCGGGCGGTATCCTGTCCAATCTCTTTAACGCCGCGGCTGTCTTGATCGGTATGGAAATGAGCAGGGCCTGGCTGATCAACAGGCTTGCGCGTAAGCCCGGTTTTTTAATTCCTGTTCTCATCGCCTTGTTTTACACGTTGCTTGTTATTATCCCGGAAGGCAAGTTTCCCTCCTGGGGAAGCTCGCTGGAGGCATGGACCGAGTTTTTTGGCGCTACTCTCTTGCCTGTTGCCATGAGGCAGCTGCTGGCCTCTTTTTTGGCCATGTGGGGAGGGCCGCTGCCTGCCCTGGCCTACGGCGGTATCCTGGAGGCTTTCGAATGGTTTTCTCCCTATCTCCCGGATTTGAGTTGGCTGATGAAGGCTCTCGCCGGCACAGCGGTTCCCCTGGTGGGGCTGGCCGTTGTCCAGGAGTATTACGCCCGTCAGTGTGCCCGCCGCCGCAGGGAGAGGCCGCAGGCGAGGGGATTTGTGGCCACAGCGATCTGCGGGGTGCTGCTGGTTGCGGTGGTCTGGTTCTCCGCGGGGGTTTTTCCGCTGCGTCCGCTGGTTATTTACAGCGGCAGCATGCGCCCTGCTTTTGACGCCGGCGATATCGTCCTTGT
>DHAA01000039.1 GCA_002397275.1 Thermacetogenium sp. UBA4966
GAAAGTGGTTTGCTATCTTTAGGAACAGGCGGGATATATACATCATTATGGTAGCTTTCCAAAGAAGTCAAGGCAACAACAGAAGAAATGGCAAGTGATATTTTGGCCACTTGAGGTGCAGTCTGGGACGAACAGAATAGCCTGTTTCTTTACATAAAATTAATATAAAAGTTGAACAGGCTTAAAACAGAGCTTTTAGAATGTAGTTAATTTAAAAATTAGGAGGTGGAAAAGAAGATGATATTAGAAGCTGATTTACACGTTCACACTATAGCCAGCGGCCATGCCTACAGCACCATTAATGAAATCATGATCACTGCAAGTGAAAAGGGGCTGAAGCTGGTGGCCATTACCGACCACGGCTTAAAGATGCCGGGAGCTCCGCACGAGTACCATTTCACCAATATGATAACGGTACCCCGTGTCATTGAAGGGATTGAATTGCTGCGAGGCGTGGAAGCCAACATTCTGAATCTTCAAGGTGAGGTCGATATGCCTGAAAATGTGATGCCCGATTACCTGGATATCGTGCTGGCGGGCTTTCATGAGGGAACCGGTTATACCGGGAAAAGCGTTGAAGAAAATACTCAGGCGATGATTGCGGCGATTAAAAACCCCTATGTGCACATCATTACCCACCCGGGCAATCCCAAATTTCCGGTGGATGTAAAGCAGGTGGTGTTGGCGGCTAAGGAATACCATAAGGCTATAGAGTTGAACAACAGTTCTTTTGTGGTTCGCCCGGGCAGCTGGCCCTTATGCAACCAGTTTGCCAAGATGGCTAAAAGGTACAACATTTTGGTGAGCATCAACAGCGATGCCCATGTCTGCTATAATGTCGGGGAAAACTCGAGAGCGGTGGAGATGGCCTTGAGCGCCGGCATACACAAGTCCCAAATCCTCAATACCTCGGCCCGAAAGATACACCAGTACCTAAACTGGCATAAACAGCAGGCCAAACCTGTACGGATAGCCTAATAGCTCCGGCTATCCAAAATTCTTTTGCCTTCATAATTCCTTCTCTGTTTCTTTTTTTCTTTTTATTTACTTCCATAAATTATTCTTTCGGGATGCCTTGCCCTTACTCCTTGCACGAGGAGTTCGTGAGACATTGCTCCTAAATCCAGGCTTATGGCAAGACGCTTTTCAGGGGGCATCCTGCGCAGGATCTCGATTTGAACCTCTTGCGCTTCACGGGATGTATCGGAAATCATTCAACCGGCGCCCTCCTTTTTGTGGAAGCTGCCTTTCCTTATAAATATCATACCGAAAAGACTTTATTCTGTCCATATGGAAACAGGAGATTGCGGCTGATAGGTATGGTATCTTTTTCATAAGTGTTGACCGCTTTCTCGACATGGCTTAAAATAGGCATAGGATAACTGCACTGACTATTATTCATATCTTTTTGTTATACATAGAAGGGATTGCCTATGTTAGTCGCAGGAATTGATATCGGTTCTATGTCCACAAAGGCTGTCATCTTCAACGGCCAACGTTTTTATAAAGCTATTTCCCCCACCGGATGGAGCCCCCGCCAGGCAGCTAGTCAGGTCTACAGCCAGGTGCTGAGCCGGTCGGGATTCAACCAAAAACAGATTGATTATGCGGTGGCCACCGGATATGGCCGGGTGTCCATTGATTTCGCTGACCGTGTGGTCACAGAGATAACCTGCCATGCCCGCGGCGCCGCTTTTTTGTTGCCGGGAACAGACATGGTCATTGACATCGGAGGACAGGACAGCAAGGTAATCAGGACCAATGCACAAGGGCAGGTGCTTGATTTCGCTATGAACGACAAATGCGCCGCCGGGACAGGAAGATTTCTGCAGGTCATCGCCGCCGCTCTGGGGGTTGATGTGAGCGATCTGGCGGCTTTATCATCAGGGCAGGCCCCGATTACCCTGAACAGCATGTGCACGGTTTTTGCCGAATCCGAGGTGATCGGACTGCTGAGCCAGGGCAAAGAGAAAGGAGAAATCATCGCCGGACTGCACCAGTCTATCGCCCGCCGCATCGCCGGCATGGCTCAACGCATGGGTGTTTTGAACAAGGTAACCTTTACAGGCGGAGTTGCCAGGAACGAGGGCGTGCGGGCCGGCCTGGAGGAGCAGCTCGGCGTTCCTGTGCTGGTTCCGGACGACTGCCAGTTTGCCGGAGCGATAGGAGCGGCGCTGCTCGCCTGGGATTCAAGCGAGAAATAATTTTGGATTGTCTTCAAAATAGCTTCATGCGAACAAAAAAGGAGGAGAAACGATGGCTGATTACCGGGAGATGTGGGATGGACTGGGCATGGACTTGGAAAAGCACGATATGTTATGCGAGGCGTTGCCCAATGCGTTTGGCGAAGTCTATCTGTCACAGAAGAACCGTCCCGAAGGGATGGACTATTTCGACTTCGTTGTTGCCGAAATTCACGGGGTAAGGCCTGCGGAACTGGTGGAACACAAGAAAAAAGGGGGTAAGGTGTTCGGCACCTTCTGTGTTTATGTGCCGGATGAGGTTATCTTCGCGGCGGGCGCCATTGCCACCGGCTTGTGCGGGGGTTCGCAGTTCTGGGTTCCCGGCGGGGAAAAGGTGTTGCCGGCCAATACCTGTCCCTTGATCAAGGCGTCGGTCGGAGCGCGCCTTGATCGGACTTGTCCCTTTTTCCGCCTCGCCGACATTTACGTCGGAGAAACCACCTGTGACGGCAAGAAGAAGGCGTGGGAAATTCTTAATCAGGATGTTCCCGTCTATGTGATGGACATTCCCCAGATGAAGCGCGAGCAAGACATCGCCGCCTGGGGGGAAGAGATCAAACTGCTCCTCAATAAGGTTGAACAGGTAACAGGCAACAAAGTTACACCGGAGGCCCTGGCGGAAAACATCAAACTCATCAACCGCAAACGCGAAGCTTTAGCACGGCTTTATAACACCCGTAAAAGCTCACCTGTTCCGATCAGCGGCAGGGACGCGCTCTTAATCTCCCAGATCGCTTTTTATGACGACCCCGAACGTTTTTCTTCCAAAACCAATGAGCTATGCGATGAACTGGAGAAGAGGATCGCCGAGAAAAACGGGGTTTTCCCGGCGGAGGCGCCGCGCATCATGATCACCGGAACACCGATGGCTATTCCCAACTGGAAGCTTCATAACATCGTGGAAACCTGCGGCGCTGCCGTCGTAGTAGAGGAAACCTGTACAGGCGTCCGCTATTTTGCAAACCCTGTAGATGAAACAGGGACTACTCTGGATGAGCAGATTCAGACCCTGGCTGAACGTTATATGAAAGTCAACTGTGCCTGTTTCACGCCGAACCAGGGGAGGATCGACGATATCCTGCGCCTTGTTAAGGAGTACAGGGTTGACGGCGTGATCGACTGTAATCTTCAATTCTGCGGGCTTTATTCCACAGAAGGCTATCTTGTCCAGCAGGCTCTCCAAAAGGCGGGTATTCCCGTTATGCACCTGGAGACCGACTACAGTGAGCAGGACTCGGAGCAGATCAGGACAAGGGTGCAGGCCTTCCTGGAAATGTTGGGAGACTAAGCTGAACAGTGGAAGAAGCCGAAATTTACGATTACTATATACTCTTTCCCAATCACCATGAAGGATTGCACCTGCACAAAGAGCTTAAGAAGGCGGGGGTGAAGTGTTCTATTTCGCCGACGCCCCGGGCGGCAAGCAGCTTTTGCGGCATCTCTCTCTTGCTGGCGGAGGAACAGCTGGACGCCGCTAAAAAAGTCATCGAAAGCTGTGGTGTAAAAATCGAGGGGATAGCAAAGATCCGCCGCAAATAACCTATCAAATCAAATGGACTATAATAAAACTAAGGAGCTCAGGTTTTCCACTCCTTTTGGAGCCTGAGCTTCTTAGTTTAGCGAATCCTGTGAAGGGTAAGCAAACTCCCTCAGATCATCTCCAGAAAGGCCTCGATTCTTACCCTTAAGGTTTCCAGGTCAGATTGGGAGTAATCGGTTTCCAGCTGTAAAAAGGGGAGCCCAAGTTCGTCTTTCACCATTTTTGCCACAAAATAAGACTCGATATTATAGGTATGGCATGCCTGCCAGGTGAGGTCGATCACGCCGTCAATTTGAAAATCATGTATCATTCTTTTAAGCAAGTCCAGGCGGCGGTAGTTAGGAGTCATCACCGAGCAGGGGATCTTCATATATTTTTCAGCCAGCAGATGCAGCGGATCGGTGTGATCGCTCTCGTCGGTACGCAGTTCCACGGTTTTGTAGCCGCCACAGTTCTCCATGGCGACGACCAGACCGCCGCACTCCTCAACGAGGGTTATCACTTTTTCGCTTCCTACCCCTACCGGGGTTCCGGTGAGCAAGATGCGCGGGGTGGACATCTCTCCTACCGCATACCCCTCTGCGGCTTTCTCTTTTATCTCGTCTGCCAGGCTGTTGATCAGCTTGACGCCACTCCTGCGATCAGCCTGAAATCCTATCTGCCAGGATACTTTCAACAGGTCCAAGCCTGAGATGAGAGCGGGCTTTGCCTTATTCAGATCAAATAAGTTCTGTAAAGCTTGGGTTTCTTCATTGATGACGTGCATGGCTTCACGCAGCGCATCATCTGTAATCTCGACGGACAGGGTTTCTTCCAGATATTTTTTCAGTCTCTGCAGCTCCTCGTACCAGAGCCGGTGAGATGCCGACTGCTCCGGAACCTGCGGCAGCTGCATCACATACACAGGCTTAATTCCCTTGTTTTGCAGCAGTTCAAACATCTTTTTCTTGCCGTCGCAGGTGGTCTCTCCAATGATCAGGTCGGATATTAAGAAGAAGGGGCATTGTTCTGTAATGGCAAAACCGTACGAGGATTTGATCAACGGACAGAGGTTGCGCGGCAGATCCCGTTCCGCAGCGGCAATCGGCGCTTCTTTGGTCCCGCATAGTCCGACCGGGATCGCCCCGGCAGCCATGATCATCTCGCGGGGGCAGTAGGTACAGTAGAAACCGACCACCTTTACCCCTTTCTCCTGAGCGGACCGCATGGCCACCATATTTTCTTCTCTCAAACTATTAAAATTCTCCAGTATAGCGGGCTTCAAACCTCGATCACTCCCATCTCGTTCTCCAGTATATGGCTTGGTGATTGCCGTTTAACTGAGTGTGAAAAAACTAAGCTGTGAAAACATTGTCACTGTAAAATATTCGCTTCAGTTAAACTAACATCCTGCCATGTTTTTAATTCTATAATGTAATGATCAAAAAAACGCCGCCCGGTCTGTATTTTTCGTGCGGCGTTCCTCGTAATATGAAAGCTTCAATAATCTTTCGGCAGAGGACAGGCTATTCAACGAATACCTCTACTTTTTCCTGGCGATCTTCATCTGTCACATTGACCAAATTGCCCTCCTCTCCGGCCTCTATCATATGGATTATTTCCTCGAAGTCGAAGCCCTTCAATTCTTCCCTGTCCAGGCCGAATTTCATGCCTAGTTTTAATCCCATCGACACCAGCGACAGCGGAATGCTGACATTCACCTTTCTTTTGCCGCTGACGGCGTCGTAAACTCTTACTTTCAGCCACTTTGCCTTGCCGGGCGCAGTTTTGCTCGGGACGCCGCCCTCGTCAGACACGTCTCCCGCCTCTACGAGCTGCACTGCCTGTTCCGCCGTAATTTTACCCTCTTCGACCATTTTTAGTATTTGCTTAACCTCTTCTCTCATTCCAATCCCTCCAAATTATTTTATTTTTTCCTTAACAGCTTCAATGCTTCATCATGACTGATATCTCCGCGGCTCAGCATATCCAGGATTTCTTTTTTACTCTCTGCGGCCTTCGGGCTTTTTACTTGATATCCGAGGGCGCATATAACATCGTCCAGCTTACTCCTTACTGTCGGATATGAAACTCCCAGCTCTTTTTCGACTTCTTTGATGTTTCCTCTGCACTTGATGAAAGTTTCTATAAACTGCTTTTGCTCTTCGCTCATCCGGCAAAACCTGCACAATGTGAAACTTCCTTCAATGGTTGTATTGCAGTGCTCACAGTGGAACCGGGTTACCTCAAGGTCATGGTTGCATACAGGGCATTTTCCTAAAGCTTGATGCAAGCCTTTCCCCCCTTTCAACTGTATATTGACCGTCGCAATATAATTATATCCTGACTATTAATAATGTCAACTATTAAATTAAAATATCTAATAATTAAATTAAAAATATGATAGTCTATGGTTTATAAAAATAATTATTATTAAGTTTATCCGTAATCTCCTGCACTTTATCCGTACAGATTCGGCGGAAGACTTCCGCTGAATACCGGCCAATACCAATATACCAATGTGCGTAATGTGGGTCATGCTAATGCTATCGAAGAATATTGATGTTATAATTTTGTTGATTAAACAGGAATTTACCAGAGGACGGCGAAAATATACTATAACCGTGAAGTTATTGCAAAAGGCTAACTAACCTAAATTGCCGGAAAGGGGGTAAATAGCCTTGTCGACACCTAAAGAAAGCAAAGAGATACAATATCAAAAAATATGGGATACTCCTTGCCTAGGTATATTGTTTAGCGGTTTAGGTTCATTATCAGCGGCGATAGCGCATCCCTGGTCGTTGTTGGAAATATTATCCATAGGAGTGGCATGTGTTATCATTGGAGCAGTGATAATTATAAGCTGGAAGAAATTCTACGAATACCGAATATCATTATTAAAATGGATTATCATATTGCTAGTATTTGATCTTATAGTAGCCACAATTCTTCTATTAGCAACCCCTCCCAGCATACAAGAAAAACTTGGCTTTTATCTGCTGGACGTGATCGCCATCATATTTCTCATAATAATATCTGCGAAAAAAAGAAATCAGTTATATGGGTATGCGCCGGTTGATATTTAGTCCCGGTACGTATATTAGGCGTTCTCAAGCGGACCATTATTCCTGAATATCTTATGCCGAAATGATACGCAGGCGCCGCCCGATTCAGTATTATCTATCCTGATGGAACCTCCGAGCTGTTCAACCAATTGCTTGACTATATAGAGGCCCAAACCGGAATGTCCCTCTTCACTCCTTCGGGCTTCATCACCCCGATAGAACTTGCCGAAAGCCTTTTCCTTATCCTTTGCGCTGAAGCCGCTGCCGGAATCACAAATCTCATAGGATATGCTTTCCTTTTCCGCTTTTACGGAGATGCCGATCCTGCCTCCTGCCGGGGTATATTGCAGGCTGTTGGACACGATATTATCGAGAATACGCTCCAGCCTGTCCGTATCGATCAGAAATGGAGCCTGCATATCGCCTCGCATCTTCAATTCAATTTCTATTTTCTTTTGTTTGGCCTGTAATGCATAGTGATGTACTTTTTGTTCCAAAAATTCGGGCAGCTTGACAGGAACAAGCTGCAACTGTATGCCTGATTTCTCCAAATCGGAGGTGTACTGCATCTGCTGGACAAGAGCGGAGCTTTTTTCGGCGTTCTCCTTGATAACCGCAAGGTATCTTCCTAATTTCTCGTCACCGCCGGCATTAGAATCAAGCAGTGATTCGGAATATCCGCTTATGATGGACAGGGGTGCTTTCAAATCGTGTGCCAGTGATTCAACCATTTCCACCCGTTCCTGTTCCAGCTTCCATTGTGCGGATAAGGATTTCTTGAGTTCCTCTTTCATCTCGGAAAAAGCAGCGCAAAGTTTGCCGAGCTCATTGTCCGAATGATAGTTGATTTCAAAATCAAGGTCTTTTTCTTTGATTTTTCGGGAAGCATCCATCAAGAGTTGTAATGGACGATTTATATTTTTCACAAAAATTTTAGAAAACAGCAAGGTAAAAACTATGATATAGAAAAATGGCGATAGAAGTATCGCGATAAACAGCGGCGTCAGCCACCAATCGTTGGAATTTTCATAAGACAGCCTAACCTGATAGGCAAGCAATACGGCGCCGGAGATTCTGCCGTCATTCTCGATAAGAGGTACAGTCAGGATATAATGACCCTGCCAGGTTGTTCTTGTATTGAACTGAACGTATAATTGCTCCCTGTTTCGGATAATTTTCTCTTTGATCGTGCCATACAGTATGTCGCATTCGCCGTCAAGCACTTGATAGCGAATACCCTTGACGGGAATAACCTTTTCAATGCTGTTTTTTGACGAGGAGTTAAGTAAGGAGGTATTTTCCCGCCGGATATAATCTTCTATTTCGGGTAATTGCTTTTCGTAATAATTCGCCGGATAGACCTTCTTGTATTCAAGATGAGTATATAAAACGGCGGCAAGGGCGTAGGTAATCACCGTTGCTATGAGGCTGGCTATCACAATCCAGGTAAAGGTAAGCCGGAACTCGGTTACAAGCGGCCGGTTTTTCATTTTGCGTTTTCCCTACTTTCTCAAATTCTGTTCCATCTGTACCCAATGCCCCAAACCGTGGAAATGTACTCAACGGATGGCGTAACGGCCGCAAATTTCGCCCTGATTTTTTTGATATGCTCCACCACCGTTGCGGAATCACCCTCTGCATCATAGCCCCAAATTTTCTCGTAGATATGCTCCCGTGAAAACACTTGTCCCGCATGGAGCGCCAGCAGTTCAATAATATCATATTCCCGTCTTGTCAAGGCAAGAGGCTTGCCGTCTATTTTGACAGCGCGCTCCTTTAAGTCCAAATTAAGGCTGCCAAAATAAAGTTTTGTCCGCCTGTTTTCAGCATTAATATATTGTGCCCGCTTTTCCCGCCTCAGATTGGCTTCGATTCTCGCCAAAAGTTCCCGCAGCCCAAAAGGTTTTACTACGTAATCATCTCCGCCAAGGTTTAATCCTTTAATTCTGTCTGTTTCCGATTGTTTCGCGCTTAAAAAGATGATCGGGCACAACACATCATCCCGAATGGCGCGGCAGACATCAAAACCGTTGGCCCCGGGCATCATAATGTCCAGTATGATAAGGTCAGGCTGTTTTTTAGCCAATTCTATACCTGCCTGACCGTCGTATGCTGCCCAAACTTCATGTCCTCTCGCTTGCAGTTCGTCCTCAAGCAGCATCACAAGATCCTTTTCATCATCAATGATCAGAATTCTGCTCACCAAATCACTCCCGCGCTTCTATTATTCATAGCTTTTACGGCCCTCCCATCTATAAAACCATAATATACTACAAACAGTAACAAGTATAAACACTGCGATAGCCGGCACAAGCCCTTTAGCCGTTTGCTGCAAAAAGAATTGCGGCTGCATAATATTGTCGGGCAAATGAACGCCGGGCATAAAGATTACCGGAAGCCATGACAGGCGTACCGGCCACGCCCACGGTATAAACTGCCATATAGCGTCGCCCACGGATGTCGCTCCCAAAATTGCGGCAATGAGAAAACCCGCGCCGCCCACGCTGACAGACGCGCCCAATCCATACGCCAAACCTAAAAATAAATGGATTGAACAAAGTGTCAGCGAACCGGCAATTACCAGAAACCCGCTCTGCAAAAACAATTCCCCCCGAATATCGCCGATATGCAGCAGCTTCATTCCCAGAAGCAGGATAAATATTGAACTAAAAGTAATGACAATCACCAGCATGGTGAGCAGCAGCAGCTTGCTGATATAGATTAGCGCCTTTGGCGCCGTTTGCTCCATCATGCCGTTAAAATTTCCGGCATGTTCTTCCTGCGCGCAGATAAGCCCGGCAAGCAATCCCACAACAATGGGCAGAAATATGGTTCCTGCCTGGAAGAAAACTTCATGGATTTTATATTGCAAGCCCGGGGTTTGCGTAAAATGCCCCAAATACCACAACATGGCAAGCGCGTATGCTACAGGAGATGCGGCTGCGATGAGCCTGATTGCCGTTCGTTTTGTTTTGAGCCAATCGGAGGATAAAACACGTAACAGCGTCAAATTATCGCACCTCTCTCTTGGAAAACCAGATAGCGGTCAGTATAGCTGTTATTACAAAAAATACAAGTGAGATAACGATCCCCGGCGGAATAACGGAAGGATTCAGCAGCGGATCACCCGCTTCCAGCGGAACTCCGTTGGGATGGACGCCTATGATAGGGCACATGAGCCTCAGCGGCCAGCTCCAAGGAACAAAAACCCAAGAGGACTTGGGAGCGGCTAAAACCCCCGCTAGCATACCTAAAATGCTCAAACCTACGGAAGCGACCGCGCCTTTCCACGCCGCCGCCAACAGTTGAATGGGAATAATGCTTAAGGATACGAGCCAAATCATAAGGCTTGCTTCAACTATTTTTGCAAAGGGAACAGTACCCTGTGCAATCATTAACCCTGCGAAGAATACTACAAAAATCATTATAACGGACGACAGCAGGGTATAGAACGCAAGCACAGCGATTTTACCAAACCAAAAAGATGAAGGATTTATATTATACACACGAAGGCCGCGGTAATTGCCGGCCTTTCGTTCTCGCCCCTCTGAAAGGGCACAAAGCAGGGCCGTTCCTAATGGAATAAAGAGCAATGGCCACCAATTAAACACCATACAAATGAAGAATTCCCAAGGAGTTCCTTCTCCCGAAGGGATGTATATCCGAACAATCACTGCATAAAGCACAAAAAACAGAGGAGCAATAAAAACCAACTTTTTTGAAAAGCTGTGCTTATATTTCAGATGTTCCGACTGTATTATATTAAGCATTACGATTTTCCCCCTCTCTCCGATTTTCTCTAATTAGGGCTTGCTGAATAGTT
>DHAA01000063.1 GCA_002397275.1 Thermacetogenium sp. UBA4966
TTGGACCGCTACGACCTTATTTCGCAGAATAAAAGTAGAGTATATATTTTTTATTCGGGGGGGAAGGACGCTTCAGCCTTAGCCGATTTGATGCTGTGGTATAGAGAAGAGACCAGACCGGATTTGGAATTAATCCTTTTGACCGTTCTATTCCCGGAAGCTGTTTATAAATCGTCTGATCCGGCTCAAATCGGAGCGTTTAATGAAGCGATTGGCTATTGGAAGAACAGGGGCTATCACGTCAGATTAATTGATTTGCCGGATGGTATAGGAGATTATCTTTTCGAAGGTAAGGAGACCCCCTGTCAAGTTTGTGAAAGTGTTAAAGCCAAAATTTTTTTTGATGAACTCTCTAAGCCCGATTACGATGGAAGTCTGGTTTGTATCGCGCATACGCTGAATGATATCGTCGGTTACCTCAGTGAAATACAGTTCATCGCCGGTTCCTACAGTTCGTGGCGAAATCTGATGGAATCCAACACAGACTTGTTTAACAGGGTTTTAGCGCTGGCTAAAAGAGTATACCCCAAATATGAACCAAACAACATGCAGGTAATCTATATCAAACCGCTCATTGAATTAGAGGAAAAGGAGATCAAACGCCATGTAATATCAAGGAGTTTGCCGCTTATTCCGGAGCTATGCGCGGAAAAAAGAGGACCAAAATTCAGAATGTACAAACGGATTGTAATGGATGGACTGGAGTGGCTGGATAAACGTTATGCTAAAGAGCCGTTTTATGACAAGCTCCTGTTCAGTAAATATAGCAGAGTTCTCAATTTTTACAAAAATACTTATTTGCTGCCTCCTATTGAAGAAATTCAGGAGATGGGCTTACAGTCTGGTATATAAGGGCAAAGAAGGGGGATATCATGGCTAAACATATTGCTGTTGCCGGCAAGGGTGGTACGGGGAAAACCACGGTTGCATCATTTCTCGTTAGATATTTGATACAAAAACAAATGGGATCGATTCTGGCGGTTGACGCTGATCCCAATTCCACTCTTGACGAAGCGCTGGGGCTGAAAATAGAAAAAACAATTTCAAGCATTTTAGCTGATGCTAAAAAAAATAACGTTCCTGCAGGTATGACCAAAGATGTCTTTATCCAGTTGGAGTTGCATCAGTCTTTGGTTGAGACAGAGAATTTTGATTTGCTTGTCATGGGAGGGCCACAGGGCCCAGGATGTTATTGCTTTCCAACACACATTCTTAAACGGCATATTGGTATGCTAGATAAAAACTATGATTATATGGTGATCGACAACGAAGCCGGTATGGAGCATATCAGCCGGGAGGTAATTGAAAATGTGGATATAATGCTGATTATTTCCGATGCCTCAGCCAAGGGTGTGCGAACAGCCGGCAGGATTCATGAATTGGCCGTAGCTCTTAACATCAATATCGGTGAAGCGTACCTGATCATCACGAAGCTTCATGATTCAACACCCCTCCAGAAGGATATCGATAAAACAGGGCTCAAGCTGTTAGGAGTAATTCCCTGGGATCCCCTTGTTGAGGAATATGATCTTACAGGTAAGCCGTTGATGGATCTGCCGGGCGACAGCCCTGCAGTCAGCGCAGCCCTGCAGATGTTGGCGAGCCTCCGGTTATGATTTTATTAGTCCAAAAAGCCAAGTGAGGATAGTATGGAAGTAAATTTGGATGAATTAAGAAAAGGGTTTGATCAAAATGGCTACATTATTGATCAAGAAAAAATTACTGCAGTTTACCTGAGTTTATGCTTAGATAAACCGCTTATAGTTTGTGGGCCGCAAGGGACCGGAAAAACAACGCTGGCAGCAGTTTTGAGTAGAATATTGAACGCCCGCTTGATCAGGCTTCAGTGTCATGAGGGTTTGGATGAAAGTAAAGTGCTCTATGATTGGAATATTCAACGGCAATTGATCATGATACATCTTTCCAGTCAGGGGGATTTTCCTGAAAGGCAGCTGTTTTCCCTTGAAAATCTTTTGCAACGGCCGCTTTTACAAGCGATTCTTTCCAAAGAGAAAGTTGTTCTTTTAATTGACGAAATTGACAGAGCAGAGCCTGATTTTGAAGCCTTTTTACTGGAACTATTATCGGATTTTCAAATTACTTTACCGGAAATCGGCACGATTGCTGCCCTTAACAAACCGGTCGTGATTATCACCGATAATGGCGACAGGGAATTATCTGAAGCTCTGTTAAGGCGTTGCGTCTTTCTTTATCTTGGCTTTCCGGATATTGAGCAGGAGGCAGTTATTGTTAGAACAAATGTTTCTCAAATTTTAGAAGATTTGAGCGAAGAGATTGCTATGGCTGCTGTAAAGACCGGAAACGAACATTGCCTAAACTCTGCTTTGGACTGGGCGGCGGTATTATTCTTATTGGATGAAGGCCGTTATCAAAAAGAGTTTTGGGAGAAAACAATGAAACTGCTCGACAAAAAAAGAAACAGAGGGTGTGGATAATGCCGCATAAAAAACTGTATGTAGATCAGCTTCGATCTAGTTTTGAAGAAGAATGCTATATCGCTGAAGACGACATAGTAATTCCGGTTTATCTGGCCCTGCGCCT